>PMGP01000042.1 GCA_003156235.1 Acidobacteriaceae bacterium | reverse complement strand
CGTCGGCGACAAACGCGCCACGGTAGTCCATGATGATCTGAACCGCCTGCCGAACTGCAACCTTCTGAAAGTTTGCCAGCTTCTTCGTGATCTCATCATCCCATAGGATGCCCCGGTCCTCTTCATCCTCCAGCCGGTCCTTTACCAGCGAATACATCGTCTTCATGTATATGTCATAGGGCCGGACTGGCGCGAGCGCCCAGGACTGCTGCATCTCGTTCATCAATGTCTCGTCAAAGTCCTGAGACTCATCCCACAACTCGTCAAACCAGCGAACAAGTTCATCGTGGTTGTTGTTGCCAGGGACCACGACGTTTAACTCCGTGTTGTGGGATACGCCGGATAAAGTCAGATTCGATGAACCGACGACGGCAATACCCTTTTCATGCTTGGTAATCTTCTCGCCCAGCAGATTGAAGGAGTCGCCATAGGTAAAGATGTACGCCTTTGCGTGCATCCGGCCTTTGGTATAAATCCGGACCTTCAATCGTTTCTCTTCGATCAGCCGAACCAGAATCTTCACCGTCGCCTCGGCCTCATCCGTCTGGTCCATGAATTCTATGGTCGAACGGATGTTTTCGGCAGTCTCCGCCGCCATGCGCTTGGTCTCTGTCTTCTTGGGGAAATTCTGCTCCTCAGCCTTGTCGGTCACGAGCTCCAGGCGGCGGTATCCTTCGGCGATCTGCTCCAGCGTCTCGCGATTTGTCGTGTTGCCGATGAGGAGGCGCAACTCCTTCACGGGCGTCAGCGACTTGGCAATGCTTTCCAGGCCGGAAAGAAAGAAGTAGCCAACCGCGAAGCGGCATGAAGCGGTCGAGCCGAGAATCTCGTTGATGTGATCGACCAGCTTTTCACTGCGGTTGTCGATGATGTCGTGTATCGCCATTGGTTTCAGCCTTCCAAATTCTGATTGTAAACACCTTGCATGAAATCGCGGAACGGAGCTTGAGCTAGGACCGATCCCTCATCCACGTCGCATGATTGACGCCATTCCATGGCATTCCAATGCTCTCGTAGAGCATCAATCAGTAGACTGCCAATTCTAGGAGCGTTCTTCGATGCAATTTCCTCGACGCTCTCCAAGGTATCTTCATACCCGTTTCCAAAACCACGCGCATGTTCTGCAACTTTCTGCGCTTTGGGCGTTAACGGCTTCCCAAGTTTGAAAAGGGACTTTTCCTGAAGCTGTCGGACTCGCTCACGGGTTAGTCCCATGTCCAGGCCAATGCATTCCAGAGTCTCCTCGACTCCATTTCTGAGGCCATATCTACGTTCAATAACCACTCGCTGCTTTCGCTTGAGCTGTAACAGCGTTTCATCGATTGCGGCTTGTGCCTGATGTCTTACTGTTGAGTCAATCGGATTCTCGCCAGTCAGGGAGAGCATCCAAAGCCGTCGTTGCATCTTGCCCTCGAATGAACGGACTGGCTTTTCCCCCGGCCTAAGCCCATCTTCTTTGTTCTCAATCAGGGCCGGAATCAGCGAGACAGCACGATAGACCGGCCAACGAATCAAATTGCATTGGTTATGTAGAGCACGAAACATTGACTGCTTGACCCAATGAAACGCATAGGTCGTGAAGCGAAAGCCTCGATTCGGATCGAATCGTTTTGCGGCAATCATGAGTCCAGTGCAGCCTTCTTGTACGAGGTCTGCAAGAGTTATCTCAATCTTCGGAACTTTTCGTGCCATCCAAAGTACGAGTCGAAGGTTGTGGACAACTAAACGCCACTGTTGATAGTTCAACCCGCTTCCGTCAGGCGCAACCTCATCGCCGGTCAGGTCTTCGCCACGCTCCTGGGCGGGCTTCAACAATGGATACTGGCCAGCCATGCGGATAAATTGCCAAAGTTCCCGCAATTCCTCATTCGGGTGCTCTGCAATCCGTTCAAAGTCGGTAAGGATGTCTCCGATACTCGGTGTAGCGCCGGGAAAGGACTCATCCAAGTTCTGGGCCAACTCAAATGCTGTGAACTCCTCGCCGGATACATCGTCTGCGGTATTCAGAGCGCAGAGCGCCTGCACGATTTCTGCCCGCCTGTCTTTTGGCCCCGGCAGCGGAAGAATGCGGACACGCGGTTTCAGAATTTCATCGGGATAGATGATTGACCAGGTGAGCCCCTCATTCAACAGCACAACGCAATTGGCGATATTCCGTTTCACAGCCCAGACCATCTGCTCCAGGCTTCCATCCAGGGGGATGTACTGGACAACAGCAATGACGATTGTGAAGATTTCGGTAGCGGCAAAAACCTCCAGGCTCGTCATGAATCTGATTGCAGACGGAGGCAGAATGGACAGGGGCAACGGATCGCGCACTCGATCATACGAGAGCAGTTCCCAAAACAGATGCTTTAGCGAAGGTTCGCCATCGAAGGCATCGAGAAGCTCTTCTATCTGCGCGGAGGTTCCGCTTGCAGTTTCACCGGGCGGTGACTGCGGGACGGTCTCGGCGCTGAACGGGAAGGCAAGCTGCGCAATGCTCATCGATTACCAATTTTCTGAATCTACCTCTCCAAGTCGTGCTGAGAATCGGCTGAATCTACCAAGTTATTTTTTTGTGTGTTGCCACTGCAAAAAACGGCTATCTATTCTGCCTCCAAGATGGAACGTTCATCGGCAGAAACTTCGTAGATTCGACAGAAGAGATCATTGATCTTCTGAATTACCTCCTCGCATATTTGCTCGGTCACTTCGTTATTCTTGACTCTGGCCAGTATTTCACTGATCTGCCTCTTCTTCGCTGACGTTGTATTCCGAAGCGGAATGACTCTGAGTTGTGGAGACTGAAACTGAAAGTACCCTCCGCTCATACGAAGCGCGCCAAAAAACTGTCTATACAAAAACATGAATACGCTTGATGAACAGAACGCTGCGACGTAGTCCAAATCGACTGGGTCGATAGGCTTGTAAAAGCAGTTAGTATTTACGGAGGCGTACTTACCCTCCCAGTCAACAAGACATTCGCATCTCGCAGCCATCTTCGCAAAAATTATCTTGGGAGTACGATACATCAACAACCTGCGTTCGTTCACTTGAGCAGCAGTAACGTCAAGCCAAGGCGTAACGAGCTTCCGGCCAGCGTGAGTCAGCGCGAATTTTCCCCAGAGACTCTGTAGTGGATCGATGGTTCCTGTGTTCACCAACTTCAGTCCGCCTCGGGGTTTCGTGTCTTTGATGTGAGGTGTAAAAGCGTCAGCTTCGGCGGCAGTGCTTGTAGCGTTTATTTCACCATAATTAGCAAGAGGCTGACCTCCCGTGAGCAGTTTTGCAAGCAGGTCTGCCGAATCGGAAAGTAGAAATCCCCAGATGTTCTCTGGTAATAACCTGAGCATACTCGTATCGAAACTTGATCGGCAATACGATGATGGATCATCATCGCCTCTTTGAGTTGGGGTCAAGGTTTGTGTGATTCCACTATTGCAATCCTCCTCTTGGCGAAGGAATGTCAGAACCGGGTAAACCATTACTGTGGCGAACACAGGGACTGAAGATAGATCGACCAGCTTAATCAGATGGGAATGTTCGAGTAGAAACTCACGCAGTGCTACCGCGTACCTAGCTGAAAGGTATTTGTTTGGTGTGATGAAGGCAAGCATCCCGCCTTTTTTCATTAACGTCAATCCCCGCTCGAAGAAGAGAACGTACAAATCCCAGGCTCCCTGAGCGGTTTGGAAGTTTCCAGTGAGGTGACCGCGATAAGGCTTAGGATACCTGCGCGAAAACTCAATTGCGCTGACGTAAGGTGGATTCGCAACAACCACATCGAAACCGCCTTCGGCGAATACTTCCGCGAATTCCACCGCCCAGTCAAAACCAGCTACTGAGCGATCATGTGCCCACGCTGCGAGTTGTTCCTTAATCTGTTCTATTTGTGATTTCAATTCACGCTTATGGCCGTGATGCGCAACTAGAAAGCCCGCTTTGGCAACAAGAAATTCATCGATGAGGGCTTGACGCAACCCGGCGTTTCCACCTCCCGATGGACTCGGGGCCGCTAAGCTGTCGCCCACCTCAACTTTGTAATCAAGGTTCGGCAAAGGCTCTGGCTTCGCGCCCTCGAAATCGACTGCCAGTGACAGCCATAGCCGAAGTCGGGCTATATTGACGGCGAATTGGTCGATGTCTACGCCGTAAACATTGGTCTGAATGATTTCTAGCTTCCGCTGGTAGACAGATAGACTGTCCAGCCTACGCGATTGGAAGAGCGCGGCGCGAAGATCGAGAAGTTCATGGAGCATTCCCAACAGGTACGCGCCAGAGCCGCAGGCAGGATCGCAGACCTTCACCCGTCGTAGCGCGTCCAGAACGCTCTCAGCATTCCCCAGATCGTCCGGCTCATGATTCTCGACAAAGCGTTCGATGGCCTCCTTGCTCTCGCTGGCGGCATTCGTCCCCAGGTAGCCTTTGAGCGCCTCGCGGCACATGAACGACACAATGGGCTTGGGCGTGTAGTAGCTGCCCGACTCATGCCGGCCAGTGACCAGTTCCTCAAAAATCCTGCCGAGCATCTCGGGATCGACGGCCACTTCCACATCGAGCGGTGTGCTTTCCGTTACCGTGAAGTTGAATTTGGCAAAGAGGCTCTTAAGAATTGACCCAGTGGCCTTGTCCGGCACCTTGATGTTTTCGTCGTTGTCGTCTTCGTCGTCCTCGAAGAGTCCGCCGTTGAGGTATGGGACATCGCCGATCAGCGTTTTGAGAAAGCCGCCACGGTTGATGCCGATCCTGTTGACCTCATTTGTCGTATTCAAGCCGTCAAAGAACAGGCGCTTGAGCCGGTCCCGGTAGAAGTTCTTGTCGGAGACGCTGTCGTCCTTGAGGTGGGCCTTCCACAGAGCGGCAAGATAATCGGCNNCGGTCCTTGTCGCGGCCAAAGCCGGTGATTGCCTCTTCCACTTCCTCAAATATCCGCCTGTACTCATGGAAGAATTCCTTCGTGACCGGCTCAACATCGAACGCCTGGTCGTGCCGCTCTTGGATGGCAAGAGGCGACAGCCCGAAGAGGTCCTGGCTTACGTCGGCAAGGTCGAGCAGCGTGATCCGTTCCGAAGCGGTACGGAGTTGCTCGAATGGGCCAACGGTGATGCGCCGGAAGAGCCGC
>PMGP01000451.1 GCA_003156235.1 Acidobacteriaceae bacterium | reverse complement strand
CGAAACGCGGAGTATCCTGCGGCGTAGAGATCACCAGGACATCGCGGATGCCCGCCAGCATCAACACGCTTAGCGGGTAATAAATCATCGGCTTATCGTAGATGGGAAGCAGTTGTTTCGACACAGCGTGCGTGATCGGGTACAAGCGAGTCCCCGACCCTCCCGCCAGGATAATTCCTTTGCGTGTACTCATCGTTTCGCAGCACCTGTAAGGCTGGATGGCTCGTACTGTAAGTCGATCCATTCCCGGTAGGAGCCGCTGGTTACGTGCTCCACCCATTCGGGATTATCGAGATACCACTGTATTGTCTTGCGCAAGCCGCCGGCAAATGTTTCCCGTGGTTGCCAGCCAAGTTCACGTTCGATCTTTGATGTATTCATGGCATAGCGGCGGTCGTGACCTGGACGATCCTTGACGAAGGTTATAAGGCTCGCGTAGGGCTTCTCGGTAGGCTTGAGTTCGTCCAGGACGATGCAGATTTGCTGTACCAAATCGAGGTTCGACATTTCCTGGCGGCCGCCGATGTTGTAAGTCTGCCCCGGAACTCCCCGCTCCAGCACGGTACGAATGCCATCGCAGTGGTCGGTGACAAAGAGCCAGTCACGCACGTTCTGGCCGTCACCATACACCGGTATCGGCAAGCCCTTGAGGGCATTGAGCACCACCAACGGAATCAGCTTTTCCGGAAACTGGTGAGGGCCGTAGTTGTTGGAGCAATTCGTGGTCAGTACGGGCAATCCATAAGTATGGTAGTAGGCACGCACCAGATGGTCTGAGGCCGCCTTGGACGCTGAATAAGGACTGTTGGGCGCATACGGAGTCTCTTCGGTGAAGGCCAGAGCTGTAGGAGTGAGGGAACCATAGACTTCATCGGTAGAAACGTGCAAGAAACGAAACGCACGCTGTTGCGGAGTAGGCAACTCTGACCAGTATCCCCGTACAGCCTCAAGCAACTGGAAGGTTCCCTCGATATTGGTTCGAATGAATTCAGCAGGGCCTAGAATGGATCGATCAACATGGCTTTCGGCCGCAAAATGGACGACTGCTCCAGGGCGTTGCTCATCCAGAAGCTGACGCATCGACCCGCCATCGACGATATCGCCAAGAACAAAATGATACCGTTTGTCCTTCTCCACCGAGGTCAGGTTTTCCAGGTTTCCGGCATACGTGAGGTTGTCAAGAACGGTCACGTTAGTCTGCTGCTCAGCCAGCCATTGCAATACGAAATTGGAGCCGATGAAACCGGCCCCACCGGTTACCACAATAGGCGATTTCAACAACATTGGTTTTCACCTTTAGTGTCAGACGAAGGCTATGGAAGCGCTTTGTTGCGCGTATTTCCACAAAACCTCCTCAGTAGATAGAGTTGATTGACCTGCCCGATTTTAATGGGATGGTCCGCGGCTTGATCCTCTCAGAGAAGAGGGACCTCCTGCAAAATCTTAGGCAATTTTAAACAAAAAACAGAACCTCCTCTTAGAAATCAAGAGAATTTGTCCAAACTAGCGGAGCCATCTCACTAGTTCACGCCAGACAACGATCAACTGTTGCTTTTCGGATCCTCATTCCGCAGGGCCGCAATCTGACTGACGATCCAAGGGTAGGTTTTTGCTAGACCATCATAAAGCCTCTGGCTAGGTCCCCACCCAAGTTTCTCGCGGATCACTTTGTTGTCTGAGTTTCTGCCTCGGACACCAAGAGGGCCAGGGATGTGCTTAATGGATAAATCCTTCCCCGCAATCTTCATGATCATCCTGGCCATGTTATTAATAGTGACCATCTCTTCCGACCCGATGTTTACCGGCCCTTTGAATGGAGACGCCATGAGCCTCCGTACAGCTTCGATGCACTCATCAATGTACAGGAATGATCGAGTCTGTTCTCCGTCACCCCATATTTCGATTTCGCCACCGTTCGCCTGCTCGGCAACCTTTCTGCACAACGCTGCGGGAGCCTTTTCCTTTCCACCCTGCCACGTCCCCTCCGGGCCAAAAATATTATGGAACCTCGCAATGTGGACATCTAGCCCATAATTTCGTGTAAAAGCAAAATACAGGCGCTCACTAAATAACTTCTCCCATCCATATTCGCTATCGGGCGCGGCAGGATATGCGGTAGATTCGCCGCACTTTGGGTTGGCTGCATCCTCCTGGTTGTAAGAGGGGTAAATGCATGCTGACGAAGAGTAGAATACCTTCTTCACTTTTTGCTTCACCGCAAAGTCCGCCATATGTAGATTGATCATGGCGGAATTGTGCATGATATGTGCGTCATTCGTCCCGGTAAACACATACCCCGCGCCACCCATATCCGCCGCAAACTGATAGACTTCATCTACATTATCATCGAGAACCGCTTCCCAACTCTCACGGTTGCGAAGATCCGCGATAACGAAGTCATTTGCCTTGCTCGGGCTAAAGTCGGGGTACTTCAGATCGACTCCGCGTACCCAGTAGCCCTCGTTTATCAAACGGCAAACCATGTGACTGCCGATAAAGCCGCCTGCACCGCATACCAATGCTGTTTTCAACGCCATGGACTAACTACCTCTCCAATAAATGATTTTTGTTACTTTGCCTCATACATGGTTGACCGAAGTTTGATGTACACGCAACCTGATCACTCGGTGGAAGAGCCAGCTTTTGGTGGGCACAGTTGGCATCTTCGGCGGCGAGGCCAAGGAAAAAACCGCAGCAATGGCGGTGGACCTGAAGTCGCTTCATGCCAAGATCGGCCAGTAACTCTGGAGAATGAATTTTCAGAAGGGACGCTTACGAAAGCCGGATTGCTGAGCGTAAAGCGATGGTTGAACCTACGCACGATCTTCCAATCCAGCAACAGTCCCAGGTGCTGGTCATCAGCCGCAGCAGTGTCTACTACGCGCCGTGCCCGGTTCTTCGTTCTGCATTCACTTGCCTCTGTCAAGAATTAGCACTCGAACTGTGTCAAGCCGAAACGCAACATTTGGACTTACAACGAGCTACTGCTCATCCAGGGATCGCAGTTTGCGGATGTTCAAAGCGAGAAGGATGCCTGCTGTAATTCCGAGCATATTAATCGCTATGCCTTGAAGATCAGTGGCGTGCCTTGAAATCAGCCCACGCAGAACCTGCAAGCCAACAGAAACAATTGCTGTTCCAAGAGAAAGCGCAATCCCTGTTCGAAGCCTCCAAGCGAGCAAAGGAAGAGCCGCAACTGCTGTAAACGCGAGAAAGCATATCCAGTCACCGTTGAAATATACGCTGATGAACGGATGGTGCAAACTGACCTCGGGCATAAGTGACACGAACGCAATAGATCCGATCAGTATGTACCAAGCAAGTCGCAAATAGAAACTATTTGGATTCAGCATACGCCGTCATCTCAGTCCAGCTTGATTCCAATTCATCATACGCAGTCATCTCGAACCGGCTTGATTCCAATTCATCTAGCTTGTCGCCGAAAACGCGTGAAATGCAATCAATGAAAAGTGTGGCTGCTATAATCGTTGTTTTGGCGCTGTACGTGCGAATCAGATTGATATGTCCTTGCCCGGGCAGGTCGATATGGACATACCAACCTCCGGTAGTTTTTCCGTGGCGCAATACACCATCGAGGTCAAGCTCTATTCCCGAAAACCCAAATTGCGGACATGACCGGCAAAGCAATTCCCAGCATTGATCGAGCGTCGTGGCTTCGGAAAGTTTTTCTTCGAACGAAATAAGGGCGAGTTGAGCGTTCAGGTGCCTGTGGAAGGCTCCACCCAGAGCTAGCTTGCCAGCGATGCGAAATTCGCTATAGCCGAGGTGCTGGAGCCCCAACAAGGCGGCGAGGCAGACGAGCACGATAACGAAGCCACGATATTGTTCGCGGGCCTCCATAAACAGGAGGGCCGCGGCCGCGGCTAGCCCACTGACCCCGTAGAGAACGAGCACTACACGCCGTGGTGTCATGCCTCTGGCGAGTAGTTTGTGATGAATATGGGCGCGATCCGCGCTGAAAACTGGCTGCTGTCGGAGATAGCGGCGTGCAATGGCAAGGCCCTCATCGACGAGCGGGAGAGAGAGCGCCAGAAGGGGTGCAGTCATGCTGAGCATGGTAGTAGACTTTTCACTCCAAAGGATGCCGTAACAGCCGAGCAGAAATCCGATGGTCAAGCTGCCGCAATCGCCAAGAAAAATAGATGCCGGACTAAAATTAAAACGGAGAAAGCCCAGCAAAGCTCCAGCCAGCGGCACGGTGGCAAAGGCAAGGCCGATATTATGATGAAGCAGAGCAGCAATGAGCGTCGTGATTGTGGCGAATAAGCCAACCCCTGTGGCGAGCCCGTCTACACCGTCGATGAGATTTACCGCATTGGAACAGGCAACAATCCAAACCACTGTAGCAACAAAGCTGAACAGAACAGAAAATGGATGACCGTCGATGGCGCCTAAACGGATCCCGACACTCCATACAAGAGTCGCCGCGACAACCTCACCAATAAGCTTGGTCCAGGGACGAATATTGAAGATATCGTCCACAAGTCCAACGCCAAAGATGACGATGACGGCCGGCACAAATCGGATAGCAAACGGCACTCCAGACCAGATGATGTGGCCAGCGTGCAACCTAACGAGCAACAACAAGCAATAAGCGCCCATAATTGCGGCGACGATGGCTATGCCGCCTATACGCGGGATGGGCACTTTGTGAACCTTGCGAATGCCATCAGGCTGGTCAACCAGACCCAAATGCAGTGCCAGTTTCCGGACGAGTGGCGTCATGATTAGCGACAAAGCAAACGAAACGAATCCGAGAAAAATAAGAGAATACATAGCAGATCTCGATTCTTATCGCAGGATGTTGAATGCAGTGGGTGGGTAAAAACAAGACCCCGTGTTTACGGTAGAGATGGAATCTGGGAGTGTAAGCGGGTTTGGAATATACAACCTGCCCGCGCTCAAATGCAACATTTCTCTTTAGAAAGGCTTCCGTCAACATCTTCTATGGGACTCCAAGAATCTTTTCATGACGCAGAATTTCTTCCTGGCTGAATCTCTTCGCGATCTCCCTGGCTGGCACGCCAGTGACCGGCCCCCGAATTATG
>PMGP01000441.1 GCA_003156235.1 Acidobacteriaceae bacterium | reverse complement strand
CGTGGTCATCAGCAGCCAGCACGCCGAGAGCGTCAGCAACGAAGAGTTGCACGCCGACATTCTCAAGTACGTCATTCAGGCCGTGTTGCCCGCCGCGTGGCTGGACAAGGACACCAAGTACCACATCAATCCCACGGGCCGCTTCGTCATCGGTGGACCGATGGGCGACACCGGCCTNNCCGACCAAGGTGGATCGCAGTGCGGCTTACATGGCCCGCTACATCGCCAAGAACATTGTGGCGGCGGGGCTAGCCGACCGCGCCGAGGTTGCGCTGGCGTACGCCATCGGCGTAGCCGATCCGGTCAGCGTACGTGTCGATACCTTTGGAACGGGCAAGATCGGCGAGGCCAAGCTGACGGAGTTGGTCCGCAAGAACTTCTCGCTCACGCCCAAAGGCATCATCGAGAGCCTGAACCTGCGCCGCCCCATCTACCAGAAGACCGCGGCTTACGGCCACTTCGGCCGCACCGAGCCGGAGTTCACCTGGGAGGCCACCGACAAGGCCGCCGCTCTGGCCGAGCAAGCCGGATTGAAGCTCGCGGCCAAGTAAGCCCCACCACAGCACACTCGCAACACCATGGGACTCTTCGCCAGAAGGGTCCCATTTCGCAGGCGTGCAGTTTCCGGTTGGGCGGTAAACCGCCTGGGGGCTTGGATCGTGCTCCTCATGTTCTCCATGAGTGCATCGGCGATAATGCGCTCATTGAGATTCTGGCGATGGAATCCAGACAATTGCTGAAGTGAAGTGTGTGGCTTGCTCATTGACTGCGATCCCTCGGCGCGTGGACGCATCATCTCCTATGTCGTCTCCGGCATCGGCTTCTTGGCGCGGGAGTCATCTTCAAGGACGGCGCAAATGTGCTCGGATTGAACACCGCTGCCTCTGTTTGGTGCTCTGCCGCAATCGGCGCTCTCTCCTGACTTGGTGCGCTGAATCTCGCCGTTGTATTTGCAGCCACTGTGCTGTTCACTAACATGGTGCTTCGTCCACTTGCCTATCGACTTCACCCTGTATTCCCCCGAAGCAACCCCTGCACTCATGACAATCATCATGAGACAATGCAATCGGCGGCACGCCCCTACCCAATTTCGCTGCTCGGACAAAATTGCATGGCTCTTTCATCACACATATTGAATCTTTTATTTGGCCGGCCGCTGGCCACCAGCGAGGAACGCGCCGAGCACATCGGCCCCCTCTCCGGAATTCCAGTCTTTGGCCTGGATGCTCTCAGTTCCGCGGCATACGGTCCTGAAGCCGCGTTAACGCTGCTCATTCCCTTGGGCCTTGTGGGCGTGCATTACATCGTTCCTGTGAGCGCAGCGATTGTGGGACTACTGATCATCGTCTACTTCAGCTACCGCCAGACCATAGACGCTTATCCGCATGGCGGCGGCTCGTATACAGTTGCCTCACAGAACCTGGGCGAAGGTGCGGGCTTGCTGGCCGCGGCCGCTCTGATGATCGACTACACACTCACCGCTGCTGTAGGCATTTCGGCTGGGGTAGGCGCACTCATCTCCGCCGCGCCCGGCTTGCAGCCCTACACTTTGCAACTGTGCCTTGCCGTGCTCGCCATTCTCACCGTGATCAATATGCGCGGCGTCCACGACACCGGCGTGGTGTTCATGATTCCAACTTACCTATTCACAGGCACGCTGTTAGTCGTGATCGGAGCCGGCGTCTGGCATGTGCTTCATAGTGGGGGCCACCCGCATCCGGTCACAGCGCTGCCCACATTGCCTGCTGCCACCGCCGCGGTCAGCCTGTGGCTTCTGCTGAAGGTCTTCGCTTCCGGCTGCACGGNNTGAGCAACGGCGTAATGGCCTTTCGCGACGACACGCGCAAGAACGCCAAGATCACGCTGACCATCATCATCGTTTTGCTGGCGGTGCTGCTGGCCGGCATTGCTCTCTTAAGCCGCGCGTACGGCATTGCTGCCACGAATCCCGACGGACCCGGCTACGAGAGCGTGCTCTCGATGTTGACGCGCGCAGTGATGGGCCATGGAGCCTTCTACTACATCACCATTGGCTCGGTACTTCTGGTGCTGGCGCTCTCGGCTAATACAGCTTTCGCCGACTTCCCACGGCTGACACGCGCCATTGCACTCGACGATTACATGCCCCACGTTTTTCTGCTGCGTGGCCGCCGGCTGCTTTACTCCTGGGGAATTTATGTTCTGGTCGCGCTCACCGCGCTGCTGCTGATTGTCTTCGGTGGCGTTACCGATCGCCTGATTCCCCTCTTCGCCATCGGCGCGTTCATGGCTTTCACTCTTTCGCAGGCCGGCATGGTGATGCACTGGAAGCGCCAAGGCAACGCTCCGATGCGCATATTTGTCAACGGCCTGGGCGCAGTGGCCACGGGCATCACCACTGTAGTGGTGCTGGTGGCCAAGTTCGCCGAAGGCGCCTGGATCACGGCGCTGCTGATTGCAGCCATGATCGTGCTGATGCGAGCCGTCAAGCGCCATTATGTCGAGGTGGACCGGGAGACGGCCCTTGACCGGCCCATCGTGCCTGCCCAAATCAACGAACCTATTGTGGTGTTGCCTATCGACCGCTGGAGCCGAATTTCGGACAAGGCCCTCAGCTTTGCATTGGGAATGTCCCGCGATATTCGCTGCGTGCACATTCAGACTGGAGAAGAGCCGGACCCCATCTGCCAAGACTGGGAAAAGGATGTGGCCGCTCCGCTGCGCGCGGTCGGCAAGAGTGTTCCCAAACTCGATATTCTGCAATCGCCTTTTCGCTATGTCCTGGCGCCGATGGTCGATTACATTCTGGCAGTGGAACGGGAGTCCAGCTTTCAAAAGGTCTGCGTGCTCGTACCGGAATTGGTGGTTCACCACTGGTGGGAGAATCTTCTCCATAACCGACGCGCGGATATGCTGAAGGTCATGCTGCTTCTCCGCGGTAACCGGCGCATCGTCGTCATCAACATTCCATGGTATCTCGAACGGGGTTGAGTGGTTGTCCAGGCTTCACGCAATCGAAGGGAACTGGGCGGGGCCCGTCTCCCCGTGCGAAAATCTGGGTGCCCCAGGTCCGGGGTTCCCATCGACAGGTCTTCGTCGATGGGGTGGAGATCCGGATTCTGTGACCTGGGATGGCTACAAAGTCATCTGACGCCAATAACCTAACGCGCTTGATGAGCCTGGCCGCCGATAGTTTTCAGAGTTCCGGGAGTCGGTCGCCTATTCGGAGACTGCACTGCTCCTCATTCCGTTATTTACCTTCCCCGCTTACATCCCCTGCCTCGCTCCCCCGCTATGGAACTCCCGCCACCGGAGACCGTTCTCCTCCTTTGTGCACGAACTCCATAGCCAGTATTGAAGCCATTCCTGATGCCTCCTCATGCTTCGCCCGGCGCACAACTTTCTCCAACCCGTTTTGCAGATAATTACGATCCGGTAGCGCAGAATGATCGTATGTCCAACCTCCACCAGATCGATCTCCGCCGTCGTGGGCTTTTCCTGTTCCCTGTTCCCTGTTCCCTGTTCCCTGCCCCCTGTCCACGACCACTGGAAGCACCCCCCACCCCCTCCCCCCTATACCCCCTGGGGGTATAAATTTCCCTTAATACCTTGCAGATAATTTCTAATTCGTTTGGAATCAATGCCTGTGGAAAATTTTCATTCCCAAAATCTCCCACATCGTGAGATTTGGCCTCTGAAAACCACTGGAAAAATCCCGTTTTTTGCCGGAAAAATCCCGTTTTTATCAAAATTTGCCTTGGCAGACGTTTTCGAGCTCTATTTGCCCAGCGCAAACTCGCGCGCCGACTCCAGCAGCTTCGCCACAGACTCCTTCGAGCAGGATTCGCAGTAGATGCGCATCAGCGGCTCGGTGCCGCTGGCGCGCAGCAGAAGCCACGACTCGGCGGCGTTCGGCTTGGTCGACGCTTCCGGGTTGTCGAGATAGAACTTCACGCCGTCCAGCGTCTCCTGGCGCAGAATCGGCATTCCCGCAAAGACCGTATCGCCGGTTTTGAGCGCTTTGGCCCTCGCAATTGCGCCGCTCTTGATCTCTTCCGGGATCTGCAGGTCGATGCGGCCATACTGGTGTTCGCCGTACTCGGCTTGCAGATCAGCGACCAGCTTGCCCAGCGGCTTGCCTTCCATGGCCATCACATTGGCCAGCAGCAGCGCGTTCAGCAGGCCGTCGCGCTCCGGCANNCGTGCTCGATCAGCTCGCGCCCATGCTTTTTGCAGATGCGATCCAGCATTTTTGTGGTGTTGAAGGCGCGGGTCACGGCGCCGGGCCAGTCGTTGTGGTGCTTGAGCACCCAACTGAGCAGCACGCAATAAATCTTGTGCGGATCGACGAAGACGCCGTGCTCATCTGTCGCGCCGATGCGGTCCGCGTCGCCGTCGGTGCACAATCCGGCCTGGCAGCCATTGGCCACAACCGCCTCGCCCAAGGCGCGAATATGCGGCTCGATGGGCTCCGGATGGATGCCGCCAAAGAGCGGATCTGCATTCGCGCGAATCTGTACGTGCTTGACGCCGATGCGCGTAAAGATGTTGGAGATAATCGTCCCGCCCGCGCCGTACATCGAATCCACGCAGAACTTCATGCCGGATTTTGCCAGCTTGTCGAGGCTGGTAAAGTTCTCGATGGATTTGAGGTACGCCGGCAGGAAATCAACCTCTTGAATCGGAGCAGGCTGCTCTGCGCGGGCCACAGGCTTGCCCAGGTAAGTCTCGATCTCGGCGATCATGGAGGGCTTGCCGGAGCCGCCGTACCAGCCCTTGTACTTGACGCCGTTCCATTGCGCCGGATTGTGCGAGCTGGTAATCATGATGCCGCCGGCCGCGCCTCGCTCGCGCACACCAAAGCTGAGCGCCGGGGTGGGCGTGATGGCGTTAGCCAGCAGCACCGGAATGCCGGTAGCTGCCGCCACCTCCGCGCAGGTCCGCGCAAATGCTTTGGACCCGAAGCGTGTGTCGTAGCCAATGCACAAGCCCTTCTTGGGGTCTTCCTTGGCGTGAATGTAAGCGGCAATGGCCTCGGCGGCGATGCGCACGTTGGCAAAGGTGAAGTCGTCGGCGATGACCGCGCGCCAGCCGTCGGTGCCGAACTTGATCGGAGGTTGAGGCATGATTGGTTTACTACTCCTTGCCTACTAGGGTAAAGGATGGCGGCGAAACCGGATCACCTAGCCAAGGCTAAAGGCGATTAGCCCAGTAATCAGGACGGCGCTTGGCGTGTGCTACAGCAATAATTTGAATCTCGTGCAGAAGCTCTCTATCGATAATCGAAAACGGATACCGGTCGAGTACAACGCGCTGAGTGCCAGAAAGAAATGGCGGATAGAGCCTTGGCCTCTTGTGTACACGGTCGAGAGCGGGGAAAAGCTCCTCGAAGAAGCCATCCGCCACTCCTGTGCTTAGCGCCGCGTACCATCTGTATGCTTCGTCGATTTCATCGCTCGCTTCCGGATGGTACGTGAGCGGTTTCAAACCCGCATCCGCGCCCGCGCTGTTGGAGAGAGGCGCGCAACCATTCTGGCATGCACCTGTTCGGCGGGGATCATCTCCACGGCTCCAGAATCGATCTCGTCAAGGCGGCGCTTGATCTCGACCTCCCAGGCGGCGTCAATCTCCGCTTTCGGCTCACCATCCCCTTCATGAACCAGGTTTTGGACGAGCCAGTCCAAATCGCCGGGGGGCAGTTGGCGGGCGTCTTCGAGGATTTCCATGGCGCTGCGGTTCATAGGTAGATTGTAGCGTAAAAGCAACTCTCAGGTCTCGAAATCGAGATTTGGAGCACCCGGCACCTGGCCGGTATGGGGACATGGGCCCCCCGCTCCCCTTACTGCATCGGGATGTACTTGACGCGATAAAGCGATCCAGCTTTCACCATCCCGGCGCCTTTGACCGCAAGAAACTCCAGCGAGCCGTCGGGACTGAATGCAGGAGATGAAAGAATACTGTTGTACTCCGGACTCACCTGATCGTCCACGACCATCGACCACTTCGGGGTAAGCGACTTGAACAAAGTCGTAATGGCTACATACGCAATATGCTTGCCATCCGGGCTAAATGTTGGGGAAATAACTCTGTGGAATCCTTGGCTTGCGTTGCCGTCGACAACCACCCTAGAACGCTTCATGCCCTCGCCTGTCTCCGCCGTGTAGGCCACGCGTTTGCTGTCAGGACTGAAGCTCACCTCCGGTGCCCAGGCCATATCGTGACTGAACACATGTTGACCGCTCACTACGGAACTATTCAGGCCGTGCCCCTTCACAGTGGGATCGCCAATGCTTACCATTTCGAGTGGTCTACCGGCGTCCTCGGCATAAACTTGTCCGTCTACAATAATCATCCAACTCTTGCGGGTTCCGGCTGCATATGCCACTCTCTTGCTGTCAGGGCTGAAAACAAGACTGGAGATTGCGCCATATTCCGCGCCCGTATTGCCTTCCAATACGACGGACCAAAGCCCTTTTTGGCGGATGCCATAGGCCACGCGCTTGCTGTCGGGACTAAAGACTGGCCCAAAGTAGTCGTCGCATTCAGCGCTCGCTTTGCCGTCCACCACCACTGAAAACCTCTTGCCGACTTGGTCTATATGGACAACATGTTTGCTCGTAGTGCCAGATGTCAGGTTTCCACGATTTGTGTCGATTCTCACACCCGAGTGTCCATCAAGCACTACCGTTGACCATTGTCCGCCTTGCAGCATCGTAAATATTAAGTTATTGCCATCCGGGCTGAAAGAAAAACTTCCGAGAAGAACGTTGTCAAATTCGGCTCCAATATGTCCGTTTACCGATACTGCCCAATGTTTGTGATTTTGGACTATATAATCAACGCGCTTTCCGTCCGGGCTCAATCTAAGGTTGAAGACTGGTAGAGAGCCAATTAAAGCCTCCACCTGTCCGTCAAAGAGAACACAGCGCGTAGATTTTCCGTCACATTTATTCTTCCCTGGCATGATATAGGCGATGTGGTGACCATCGTCGCTGAGCGAATAATCCATATTCTCCTGCGGCAAAGATCCATCCTCTGTATACCACGGCCCAATCAGTGTTTCTTCGATTTTGTACACGCCCACAGGCGCAGATGCGTTTGTGTTAGGCGCAAGCGTAGTTTGAGACCATCCCGCTACAGCCAATCCGGTCATGGCCACTGACCAGAGGGCAATCCACTTCGTTGCTATCAGAAGATTCAGAACTGATTTGGCTGGTATGCAAACATAATAGCCTAATCCAGACATCGGCGGACTCCCATATCCCGATTTTGTGACATATGATAGCACTGATCTCTCGCTTGTATTCTGACGTAACTGTAATTGCCGGATGCCCCAGGCCTCGATTTTAGACCTGGGAGTCGATCTCAGATCAGCTCTGTCCTTCCGCTCAGCCCCAACTCTTTCACGATCTTGCCCACATCCTGCGAGTGGTCGCGGCGCACGATCAGCAGCGCGTCCTCGGTGTCCACGATGACCAGGTCCTTGACGCCCACCAATGCGACAAACTTGTGGGGGCTGTAGATGTAGTTGTTGACCGCGTCCAGAGCCATGTGGCCGTTGCTTTCGGCCACGTTGCCCTCGGCGTCTCCGCGCATGCGCGTCTCCAGTTGGTACTCGTAGAGCGAGGCCCAGGAGCCCAGATCGTTCCAACTGAAATCCGCCCGGATGCAGTAGAGGTGCGAAAGGTGTTCGCCCTTGGCCGAGCGCGGCTCCAGCACGGCGTAGTCGACCGAGATGTTCTCGCACTTGGGATAAACCGCGCGGAAGACCTCGTCGAACTGCGGTGTGCCGTAAGCGGCGGCGATGGTCTCCAGCAGCGGAGCGGTCTCCGGCAGGTGCTCGCGCACGGCGTTGGCCAGCGTCCGCGCCGACCACAGAAAAATGCCCGAGTTCCAGAAGTAGTTGCCCGCGGCCAAAAAATCCCCGGCGCGGTTCTGGTTGGGCTTTTCAATAAAACGCCTGACGTGCAGGGCGGAGTCGTCGCGGGTGTAGTCGGTGGTCTCGATGTAGCCGTAGCCGGTTTCGGCGCGTGTCGGCTCAATGCCCAGCACCACGATGTTGTCGCCGGCGGCGGCCACGGCGATGCCCTTTTGCAGCGCCTTGAGGAAGCGTGGCTCGTCGGCAATCACATGGTCGGAGGGAAAGACGCCCAGCACCGCATCGGGGTTCTGCCGCTCGATGAGGAAGGCAGCCAGTCCGCAGGCCGGAGCGGTGTTGCGCGCCACCGGCTCCCGGACGATCTGCCCGGCAGGCATGCCCTTCAACTGGCCGGCGATCTCATGGGCCAGGTACTCGTTGGCGATGACCCAAATCTTCTCCAGACCGGCGATCGGCTTGAGCCGCTCGACGGTCTGTTGCAGCATGGAGCGCTCGCCGTCCAGAGCCAAAACCTGCTTGGCGTGGGCGCGGCGGGAGCGAGGCCAGAAGCGCGTACCGCTGCCTCCAGCAAGAATCACGGGACGGAAATCTATTGTGTTCGTCATTGAAAACCCATCCTATCCGACAAACGATACGTTTGCACAGGGTTGAATGAGATTTATTTGAAAAGCTGTCCCACTTGCTGAAAAAGCCGGAAATATCGGTACAAACCTGTCCGCGCCTTTCTCCGCGCAAAACAGGCCGTTCCGCATCGCCTACGCCAGCCGGGCCAGAAACTCTCCCATCCGCCGCGTTCCCTCGTCGATGTTCTGCCGGGTCACCGGATAGGAGAGGCGGATGTGCTCCGCGGTTCCGAAGGCCTCGCCAGGTACGGTGACCACGTGCGCCTCGTGAAGCAGCCGCGTCGCCAGCTCGGTTGCCGTCTTGACGCCGCTTTTGCCCAGGAAGGCCGAGATGTTGGGGTAGACGTAGAACGCGCCCTCAGGCTTGGTACAGGTGACGCCGGGAATCTTCGCCAGCGCAGCCAGCATGTAGTCGCGCAGGCTGATGAACTCGGCGCGGAACTCCGTGACGCACTCCTGCGAGCTGGTCAGGGCAGCGATGGCCGCCTTCTGCACAAAGCTGGTGGCGTTCGAGGTGGATTGCGACTGTAGCTTGCTGAGGTTGGCCGTAACCGCCTTGGAAGCCAGCGCAAAGCCGGCCCGCCAGCCGGTCATCGCGTAAGTCTTTGACAGCGAACCGAGAATGACCAGATGCTCCTTGGCCCACGTAAACGAGCCGCC
>PMGP01000472.1 GCA_003156235.1 Acidobacteriaceae bacterium | reverse complement strand
CTGATAGCTCCACAGATCGACCATGCGCAGGCGGTCCTGCTCACCCTGGAGCAGGTCGTTGAGCTTGGTTTGAGAGGTGTGCCAGCGGGCGTAGGCTTCGGCGACGGCATCCGTGGCAATGCCTCCGAAGCGGTCGAGGAGAATGCGTTGCTGGGCCTGGTCGAAGCTGCCGAGGCTCTCGCTCTGCGCATGGACCAGGGCCAGTTCAGGGGCGAGTTGGCGCAGAACGGCGACGGTGGCCGGCTGGTTGTTGACGAAGACGCGGCCCTTGCCGGTGGAGAGGATTTCGCGGCGTAGAATGACGTCGTTGCCGCCGGAGTCGATGCCGTTTTCTTCCAGGATGTTCTCAGCGTTCGGCGTGGATTCAAAGACGCAGGCCACGACGGCTTTGTCCGCGCCGTGGCGGACAACGTCGGCGGAGGATTTGCCGCCCATGAGCAGAGCCAGCGCGTCGACCAGGATGGATTTGCCCGCGCCGGNNCGGTTTCGCCGGTGAGCAGGTTAAGGCCGGGGCCGAAGTTGGCGATGGCGTGATCGATGACAGCGTAGTTTTCAGCGCGCAATTCGACGAGCATAGTTGAGGTCCGTATTCCGGTTTTATCCGGCTCCCGATGGACGGGACCGGTTGTGGCTGCGATTTTAACAAAAGCAGCAAGTTAGCCCCCGCTTCGCGGGGATAGCAAGTTGGCGGGTTGATCCAGTGGCCGGATCGGGATCCACCAAAAGCCGCAATGGGAATCCGAGCGCAGCATAGCATGAAGGACCGCACCCATGGCTTGGGGATTGAGGGGAAAAACGCGCCCGCGCACCAGATCGATAACTTGGAGCGAGGCACGGCGTCTGCTACCGTTAAAGGTGAGGTGAACGCCGATTTTGATTGCTGCTTTACTCTTTCAAGTGCCGCCTGAGAGCGGCGCGGCTCAGGGAACGCCGTCAGTGCTGGGCTCAAGCGCTCTGGTGGAGATGGTCAGAAACAGCGGCCCGGTAGCGATGGCCGTGCTGGTGGTGTTGCTGATTGCCAGCCTCTATTCGTGGACCGTGATTTTTGGCAAAATGTCCTCCTTCCGCAAGGCGACCCGTGAGAGCCAGCGTTTTATCCGCGGCTTCCGCACGGCGACGCGCCTGCAGGAGATGGCGACGCTTTCCGCAGATTGCAAAGCCAGCCCGTTGTCGCAGGTCTTCGATGAGGTGTACGAAACCTACAAGCGGCAGACGGGCGGCTCGGGTCCGCCGCGCAACCTGGCGCCGCTGGAACGCTCGGCGCAGACCGCGGCCAGCGAGGCGGTAACCAGCCTGGAGCGGCGGATGCCGTGGCTGGCGACCATCGCGGCCGTCAGTCCGTTCGTCGGGCTCTTCGGCACGGTGATGGGGATTGTGGACGCATTTTACGGGCTGGGCACGGCGGGATCGGCGACGCTGCGTGCGGTGGCTCCGGGCATCGCCGAGGCGCTGATTACCACGGCGGCAGGGCTTTTTGTGGCTGTGCCCGCGGTGATTGCATACAACCAGTTCACAGCGCGCATCAGGACATTTGCGTCGGCTACCGACGACTTTTGCCGCGAGTTGCTGAACTCGCTGGAAGAAATTCCGGTGCGCGTTCCCGCGCGGGCGGCAAACGCTGAAGGAGTTCGTGAACCGGCAGGCAACCTGCCTGGGAGGTAGACCGTGGCCTTTACAAGTAGCAACGGCCAGACGCGGACCTCGCTGGCGGAGATCAACATTACGCCGCTGGTGGACGTGGTGCTGGTGCTGCTGGTCATCTTCATGATCACCGCGCCGGTGTTGCAGTCGGGAATTGAAGTGGCCGTGCCCAAGACGCGCACCGTCAAGGAGATTACCGAGCAGCGGCTGGTGGTGACCATCAACCACGACCAGCAGGTATTTTTGGGCGATCAGCCGGTCAACATTCATGAACTGGCTAGGAGGCTGCATCAGCCGGGCAGCGATCCGGCTCATCAGGTGATTTATCTCAGAGCGGATGAACGGGTTCCGTTTGGCGCGTTTGCCACGGTGATGGACGCGGTGAAGCAGGCGGGGATTACCAACATTTCGATTGTGACGCAGCCGCTGGATACGAAGGCGGCGGGCGGGAACTAGGAAAGAAGCTAGTCAGCGAGTCAGCAAGTCAGCGAGTCAGCGGACAGGCAGGGTTATCGGAAAAACGCATGGACAGCCTACTGGATAGCGGTGAGCAACTGGAGCGGGAACTAGCCTCCTCGCCGGAGCCGATGATGGCCCCGGCAGCGGGATCGCTGTTGCTGCACGGCGGGCTGGTCGCAGTCTTGTTGACTTATGGATTATTGGCAGGCCTGTTTCATCACAACACGTGGGGCGGCGCGGGAAGCGGAGCGATTCAGGTAAGCATGGTCAGCGCCCTTCCCCTCCCCTCTGATGAACCGCTCAATGAGAACGTATTGGCCACGGATACGCCCAGCCAGGCGCCGGATGAGGCTGCCGTCAAGTCGAAGCAGGCGGTGGACGACAGCACGCTGGACATCGCCGACAAGAAGAATAAGCAAAAGCAGAACACGCGCAAGACTCCGCAGCATGAGCCGCAGCCGGATAATCTGGCTCGCTACGGCGAGCAGTCGGGGTCGTCCATGGCGCGGTCGATTCAGCCGCAGGGCTTCAGCAGCGGCCAAACCACGGTCAGCGACGGCGACTTTGGCTCTCTCTATGGCTGGTACGTGGAAGGAATCAACCGCAAAATGTCCTCCAGTTCCTTCCGGCAGGAGGTAGACCCTCACACGCCCAAAGGCTCCAAAGCCTACATCCAATTCGCTATTCACCGCGACGGCAGCGTGAGCAATGTGCAGATGAGCATGAACAGCGGGAGCCAGACGCTGGATCGAGCCTGCATGAGGGCCGCGCAGCGCGTGGACACCTTCGGCGCGCTGCCCGCGCAATATAACAAAAGCACGGTCATGACGTCTTTCTATTGTGAGTACTAGTAGTAGGACTCTTTGAAAACGCATTCCCTCAGGGGCTAAAGCCCTTAAGTTTTTGAAGTCTTGTTTTGTACGGGCTAAAGCCCGTACCCTTCAAACTAATCACTCACAGAGTATTAATTTCGCAGAGCGACAGTGCGACGCGGAAGTAAAATGGAATTGTGAACGCGGGCGGCTCTTTCCCGCAGTGGAAACTTGGGATTCAGGCCGACAAGGCTGGCCGCATTCCTGAGCCGGCAAATCGAGTTCGCACTTTTACCGAGGAAGGATTGCGCGTCCGATGAAGGCACATTCCCGAATTTTCCCTTATTTGCTGATTGTTCTGGCAGCTTTGGCCGCCATTCCCGCCACCGCTCAGGATTGGATTCGCACAGGATCCAACCTGGGCAACGAGCGCATCCGCCTTGCCGCGGCGGATTTCAAGCCCGTTGCCGGCGATCCTCAGACGCCTACCTTGAAGGCGGTCTTTGACGCCACGCTCTTCAATGACCTTACCAACGCCGGCATTTTTGATTTGGTATCGAAGAGCATGGCGCCGCCGGCCATGCCAGGCTCGCCCAAAGAGATTGACTTAACGCAGTGGTCTGCGGCGCCGGCCAACGCATCCATGGTGGCCTTCGGCGCGCTCTCGGCAACCAATGGCCGGCTGGCTGTCTCCGGCTGGCTGGATGACACCCGCAACACCGCCAATCCCCAGGTGCTGGGCAAGCAGTACAACGAAGTGGCCAGCCCGGATATGGCGCGGACCATAGCGCACAGGTTTGCCGACGAGATCATCCTGCGGCTGGGTGGCGGGATCAACGGCATCGCCGAGACAAAGATATATTTTGTCAGCTCGCGCAGCGGAAGCAAAGAGATTTGGGTAATGGACTACGACGGGCAGAACCAGTATCAGGTCACGCACCTGGGCGCCATCTCGCTCTCGCCGCGCATCTCGCNNCCATCCGCATGTACTCGCTGGAACTGTTCCGGATAGTGAACTTTCCGGCGGGCACGGCGGGAGGCAGCAATCAGTCTCCGGCATGGTCGGGCGACGGAACCAAGATAGCCTTCTCGTCGTCGCGCTCGGGCGATTCCCAGATTTGGGTTGCGGATGCAGGCGGGGCCAACCTGCACAGTATTACCTCCCTGAAGGGGCCTAACGTCGCGCCCACCTGGAATCC
>PMGP01000290.1:7806-11077 GCA_003156235.1 Acidobacteriaceae bacterium | reverse complement strand
CGTTTTTCGGGGGCAAGGTCAATCTGGGCTGATAATTTCCCCTTGAACCTGCCGGAGTCATGTACATCCCAAAGAAATAAAAACGGATCAATATAAATCATCCGGCCAGGACCAGAAAATGGGCTAAAACGCAGTATTACCCTCCATGAGACTTAACACTGTTATTCATGGAGATTGTTTATCAACCCTTTCTGAACTCTACAGTACCAATAAAGAGTTTGCTGACCTAATCATTTTCTCTCCTCCCTATGCCCAGCAAAGGCAGGATACATACGGAGGAGTCCCGGAGAATGACTACCCCGATTGGATGTTGTCCGTAGTGCGTGCCGGGATGATGATTCTCAAGCCGACCGGGTCGCTGGTTATCAATATAAAGGAACACGTCAACGACGGCGTCCGGTCTCTTTACGTTCTGGAAACCACGCTTCTGCTTGCGCGGGAGTTTCGCTACGTCGATGAGTATATCTGGCACAAAACCAACCCGTTCCCCACGGGCAGCAAAAAGCGCCTGAAGGACGGCTACGAGCGCTGTCTGCACTTCACCAAGTCCGCCGACTACCAGTTCTATCCTGATAGTGTTAGCGAGAAATCCACCAGCAAGTACGCTGGGGACAACGAGCGCCGTAAAAACAAGGGAGCCCACAATACGACTAACGGCTCAAACATGCATATGTCCAAACGGATTATCGGGGAACTAGTACGCCCATCCAATGTCATCACCATGCCGGTGTCATGCCTGAACATCGACCACCCAGCAGTGTATCCGATTGCCTTGCCGGAATTCTTCATCCGCTTGATGACCAAGGAGGGCGACGTGGTGGTTGATCCCTTCCTCGGAAGCGGAACCACAGCGTTGGCGGCAGTGAAGCTCGGTCGGCAGTACTTGGGAATAGAACGGGATGAAGCATACATCCGGCTGGCGGAAAGCAGGATTGCGGCGCTGGCGGAGGAGAGGAAGTGACGAGAAGCCGGACGCTGAAACCCGTAACCCAGTAACCCGGTACTCAGCGGCTCTCGACAGGCGGGGAACCTTCCTGAGCCGCAGGCCGTTGTTCGATGCGGAACCATCGGGGACGGTCTACGGTGCCGGTCGGAGTATTGCGGCCCGCCGTCAGGTGAGCCCGTTCGCGGTCGTTCCCCCTGAGCCTGGACGAAAGCCAATGGTTTTGACCGGCTCCCTGCGAGTTTCGACGGCTGGGAGGGGGCGCGGCTCTGGGTGGGTCTAGACTTACGGGTACTCTCTCTTGCGTCACTCCTGTACGGGGTAACCTACGGCTTCTCTCTCTCCTGCGGCACTTCTCTCACGGGCACCTACGGCTTCTCTTTCAGGTTGCACTTCTTTCACGGTACCTACGGCACTGTCTTTGTATTTCCCGTGACGGAGTCTCGAAGAGAAGGAAAGAATAGCTCTTTGTATCTCACTTACTATGACGTATTCATGATGATATTCTTGACGTATTCCTGACGGGTTCCTGACGGATTCATGACGGGTTCCGACACGTTCCCGTTTAGAATCATAGAGTTAAGCATTTTCCCATGCACTACTAGGTGCGCCGTATGCACCACCTCATGCATACCATGCACCACCCCATGCACATCATGCACCACCCCATGCATATCATGCACCACCTAATGCATAACATGCACTACAGTGGTCACCGCCGCTTGACCGTTGCTTGACCGTTGCTTGACCGCTGCTCACCCCAGTGCATGCCATGCACCATGCGGCACCTTTGCTATATCCATGCACCACCCATCTGCAGACCGTGGGCCAGAGAATATTTACAAGTTTGTGTTTATTTTATCCAAATTCTTTTTGAGGGCATCATTCACTAGATTCTGCCGCTTCTATTTATTGGTGTATATCCAGCCTGGAATCAGTAACCTACATACCTAAATATGGAAAACAAGTGTTTGTAAAAAACATTTATCAAATCCATTAGTGTACGACGAAACGAGATTTTAGAGAGGAACAAAGATGAGTGACCGAATTCTAACTATGCAAGATATTCAGGACATCATCGAGGAAATCATCGTAAATGACCTCCGTGACCCTTCCCTGACTTACACCGACATCTGCTCCCGGCACCGCGTAGGCATCAACCGTGTGGTAGCCGTAGCGAAGAAGCACAATTTGCCCCGGAAGCGTGGGCGCATCACGGGACGCAAGCTCTACTGGCCAGCACCAACAACCAACCCCAACATATAAAGGATACGATTTATGGCATTCAAATTTACTGACGTAGTTTTCAAGATTGGAATTTTCTCAGAGGATGTGGGGGACAGGGATGTGCCCTTCGTCTATGGCAAGAAGAAGAAAACCGTCAAGACGGTTACCTTCACTTATATTGATAAGGCCGTCCTGAACGCCCTGGCAACCAGAGCCAATGAAAATGACGGAACCTGCCGTCCGGGTTATGGTTGCATAGCCGAAGATACCCTACTGTCAAGGCGTGCTTGCATGGACTCCGTGAAGAAACTGGAGTGGTTCGGATTTATCTCCATCGCCAGCGGTGATGCCTCTAAGTACCTGTCCAACACCTACACCCTCAATATGGATAAGCTCTGCGAAGCGGCTGGGCTCACCGAAGAAGAGACCAAAAAGAAGAAGGCTCGTAGGTTCAAGGGCAAGGATGGCGAATGGCATTACGCCTATGAGAATACCAAAGAAGAGCCCAAGGTTGTACTTTGCGACACCTGCGGCAAACCCCTCTTGGAGTGCGTCTGCGAATATGAGTTTCTAGACAGTCCTCTTGCGGGTCCGGCAGAGCCGGAGAAGCAGGACAAGCAGAATGAAAAGCAGATGAAGTTCACCTGCCCGGTATGCGGCTTGAACGGATACGGAACTCAGGCCATTCTTCATGCTCATATCAGGAACACCCACCCGAAACCAGAGCCGGATCAGGCTCCGGTTACGAGCTTCAACCTTGAAGGCGATGACCCTGAACTCGATGAGAGCAATACCACGAGCTTCAACCTTGAAGGCGATGACCCTGATCTCTATTAGTACAGTCTCCCTTGCATTAAACATTAATTCAGTAAATACAGGAAGGAATTAAATCTATGACCAATGAAGATATAGTACTTCACAAATCCGTCGTCCGCAAAGTATTGGAAGTCGCCCAAGCTTGTGTAGACGGAACGCGGAAGGGCTGGCGCGTGCAGATGCCGCTCTTCTGGGGCGCGATGGACGACATGGGCTACACCGGAAAAGAGGTTCGTGAAACCCTCGCTTTCCTTGAAGCAAGGATGTACGTGATTGTGTTCCCCG
>PMGP01000290.1:0-7780 GCA_003156235.1 Acidobacteriaceae bacterium | reverse complement strand
GAAGCGCCAAGCGAAGATCGAGCGGAACCAGAACTTGGTTTAAAAGGGCAAGGGCAGTGGCCCCCCACGTTCAATGGGGGCTACACCATAAAAAGCATGGCGATGCGCCATGGCAACGCTAAACCTTCGCGAAACATTAATCTGAGGTGCAAGTGTGGGTATCCCGATATCTAAGCTATACTTATTTCCACGAGGAGCGACCATGCTTTCCAAAGACGAGATTGTCGATGCGATAGTGGAGATTACGACGGAGTACACCGATGAATATTTCGCCACGTTTAAGAAAGACCTCGACAAACAGTTATGGGCGGCTCTACATCTTGGCTTTATCGCGGCCATGAAGCTCAACGGCTACTCGCCTGAGATTTTGAATGCCGCCCTCAGCGAGGCGCAAGACCGCGTTGTGGAGGAACTGGAATAATCTACATCCACGCACGCCATAATCACTTTCGTTGAAAAACATAAATCGGCTCATATTTGTAGCTGGCCTCCTGCTTGCCCGACCCTGGTATCTTGCTCAGCGTGAGTTGGAGGGTCTCAACCAATCGCCAGCCGTTTGCCACTGCCAGCGCGACGAAATCCTCATGCAAGGCCGGGTATCTTTTGACCCCGGCAATGTTGATGACCAGAAAGCCGTCCCGCTTGAGACCAATTCGGCAATTGTTTAGCGTCATCCTCATATAGCCTTGGAGCCATTCGTCGTTCGTCGGGAACTTGATATAGCTCTGCGTAGGCTCATCGCTGTACCGTTCGTGGCCGCTGTACGGCGGCGACGACATGCAAACGTCGAGCGAGTCGGTTGGCGGAACAAAATCCTCACTGCCAATCTTGTGCAATTCCACTTCCGGGGCGTGGTATCCGAGATGCTCCATCATCGGTAGCATTTCGTCGCGCATTTCGCGGAGGCCGTCCATTGTAAGGGTTGCCGGGTCGGTGCCGATATATTTTGTAACCCGACTGCACGACAGAGCGCCCAACATTCGACCACCGANNCGGTCGTAAAGTGCAGCCGCCGCTGTTGGACGGAAGTTGGATACCGATTGTGTACCGGAATATATGGAGAGGGCCTTCCGCAGATCGCTTTCTGTATTGCATTTGCCCATCTTCTTCCGATTCTCCAGAGCACCACACAAAAGGTTGTCATCTCCGAAGACCTTCAGTGGAGTATCCATGTCGCCGCATTGAACGCTCCAAGCATGAGGCTGATAATGCCACGCGAGGGGGAGACCATGCATGGCCTGCCTGACCACGCCATCTGTGATGATGCGTGTGCGGTCGTAGCGCAGTAGCTTCAGGAGTTCCCGTCGCTTCTTATCGCGTTGAAGTGAGAAAATCGGGAACCCTGCTGCACGCACTTTGGCAAAGTCGAACGTGCTTGAAGATGTGCTCATTAGGCCGCCCCCTCCTGCCGCCAAGCGAGGAAGCGTGTCTTCGTTTGACGCACTATAATCGGGCTGCATCCACACGCCTCAGCAAGTTGTTGGTCAGTCCACTCTGGGTGAGCTTCAGCCCTAGATGCGATGCCCCGATGCATGACCTCGCAGCCTGTGCATTCGGGGCCAACGCTCCTTGGTGGGTACTTTGGCGGTGCCTCGATGCCGAGGGAGGAAACAGAATTCTTATAGGCACCGCTGCCCAACATTGTCTCGATGGCACGCTTCCCTATGAGCACAGGAAGGGGCAATCTGTCGCCGTGCTGTTCCAGCACATCCATGAACTGAACGAGAAGGCTCTTCCAATCTGGTTCCAGGCGCAACGTGTTCGCAAAAGAGTCCAGCATGGCGGGAGCCACCGCTACCTTTTCATACTCGGCGAGAGCGCTCTGCCAGTCGCCACCGTTTTTCAAGGCAGCTACTAAGTTGTTGATGGCCAACTGAGCTTGGACGAGGGTCGCTTGCTTACGCGGATCAAGCCGGAGAGGCCGGGGGTTGGGCTCGGGCAGGTCGTCCCGTTCTTCCGGTCCTGCGCCAGTAGTTGCGTGTGAATTCTCTTCTACTACATCCCTTGAGTCAGGCGCGTCCAGGTCGGGGATTTCCCCAAGCCTGATCCGGTGCCGCTTGATCATGTCATACGCGGTTGAGTTCGCCAGACCAATCCGACGCAGTGCAGCGCTAAACTCACCATTGGAACCGGGCTTGGCGGTTTCCTTTTGAATCTCGTAGACAATCTCGCAGCGCTCCTGATAACTCGCCCAGAAGACCTCCGCACCGTTGTCCCATCGGTCGCACAGTTGGTCCAGCCGGGCCTGGCTGAACCGCTTTTCCTGCATAGATATGGCGACTGAATCACCCGACTTCCGGGTGATTCGCTTTTTCTGGTCAATCGCGGGCAGAATGGAACGGGGCAATGGAAGGTCGTCGCTATCCGGCGTCACGTCCGCGGTTTCATCATCAGAAGCAGTTACGTTGTGAACAACCTGGTCGGCGAGGCCGTGAAGAACCTTCTCCTCGAATGCAGTTTTCGCGGCATCTGGGTCGAGATTCTCGCAGGGGGAGTG
Source organism: Acidobacteriaceae bacterium (assembly GCA_003156235.1). Lineage (GTDB taxonomy): Bacteria > Acidobacteriota > Terriglobia > Terriglobales > Acidobacteriaceae > Telmatobacter. Next base: position 5,283 of record PMGP01000290.1, on the reverse strand, counting down.
AACTCGCGCAGATTCTGTAAGTGTCTGGGAGGCGGTGCAAGACTGATTATCAGGGACGTTTTCCATTGTGTCTCCTTTGCGGCGCGTCATTATGATGCCACAGGCGGAGTTATTGCGCAACAAAATTCTTGCCCGCTTGTAATCTACATAACATCAAAGCGTCCGATAGACACCTTTTATCATGTTACATAACACGGCGAACCCCGCTACTGGAGCGGTGTTCCTTGTACTTGTCTGTACTTGTATAAGGTAATGGATGTAGTTAATAGAAACTTCATGTACCAGCTAAGTACTCGACTTTATACTATATGGTACATAACACATGAAACTGAGTAGTACTTAAAAAAAGATATGGTACTCTAATCTACTTGAAGTGATCCTAGTGTTACCAGAGTAACTACAGCATAGTACACGAAGACCAGCGCAGGGAGCGGTGATTCGCATACGTTAACATGAATGGAAGTATGATTATTGGCAATATAATGTTACTTATGGTGCGCAAATGAACAATTGACGACGACGTGAATCCATGAGATATCTGTAACAGCATGAGTGATCCGATCCAAATCGAGAAGCCATCCAGCGCAGCTATCATGGGATGCTCCTATGTCTATGCGCCTGCCGGTCAAGCAACAGATCACCAGGAACGCCCCCGCACCAAGCAGTTCGAAGCCATGGGTGCCACTCCATCCGCTGGGAGTGGGAAGCCGCTTGGCCGACCGCTTGGAAGCTGCCTACCAGAAGTTGCCCTACTACCGCCTTTGCATTCAGAAAAACGTACTCGCGGGAACGCCGTTGCACAGACCGGTCGAAGTGAAGGCGGATCAACGAGCACCAAGCGCAGCGATGCAAACCTCATCGCTTGGATGAACATTCAGCGGCGGAAGTACGCAGAGGGGCGTCTCAGTGCGGACACGGTTCCGAAGCTTAAGTTCATTCCCGGCTGGACGTGGACACAGACGACCTCTCAGTAACCTCAACCAGGTTGGAGTTCGCCAGCCCATAACCCACAAGCGCAACCAAGCCAGCGTAGTCGAGGCTGGCAACGAGGGAGAAACATGAAACACACTGTGGAAGAGGGCAAAGCAAAGATTGAGGAGTTCAAGTCGCTGTACAAGAGGGGGCTTCTCACGCCGGAGCAGATTCAGCGGCTTGAATCCATCAAAGGCTTGACATGGGAACAGCCCGAGCCCGAACCGATGCCCGCTTTCAAAGACGACGAAATGGCGTTCGGCTTTCGTGTCGGGGATTTGCGGAAGCTAAGTAAACGGTAAACAGCAACATCTAACCCGGCTAGCCGGATAGTTGGCAACGAGGGAGAAAAATGGGAACTACTTACGACAGTTGGTGCAGCCATCTTTATGCTGAGTTTTCACAGTCTCGGCTGAAACGGGCAGACAGCAACTGGCCAAGGCAATGCGTGGTGCGCATCATTATCACATGCGTGTGCCGCAGCATCACTAAGGAGTCAACATGGACACAGCAGAGATTACCTTATCGCCCGTTAGGCGCGGAAGTTGGAAATCCAATTTCGCGTATGAGTTGCCTCTCAAAACGGGACGGCTGCATCGAGCAGTAACCAACAACGCGCCATCAACCAGAGGTAGGTTCCTTTTAGGAGCCCAAGCATTAACTGACAACCGGTCAGCGGAGATGCTGGCAACCGCCCTGAGGAGGGCAGCAATATGGCAGTCAAGAGTGTTAATTACGTTACCGGACTTACAGTAGTCGAGGAACAAGCGGCAATCAAGTGGCTTGCGGACGCCGCCGAATCAGCGTCCAGCGAGTCGGAACAGGCAATTCAGGCCATGAACGCCCTTCGCATCATCACGGTTCAGAATGACATCATCGATGGTCAGCGCAGCGCCATCAAGGGTCAGCGCAACCTCATCAACCTTCAGGAGGAATCCCTCAAGATTCAGGACGACGCCATCAAGTGCCTCATGGTTGATGCACCGCACGCAGCAGCGTAACCAACCAAGGCCGATGCGAACCACCGGCCACAACCAGCCTGCGTTGTAGCTGGCAGCGCCCTCACGAGAGGCGCACCAATAAGGGAAAAGACCCGGCTGGAGTCCATCGGCCCACGACCACGCATAGCATCCGGGGCTCTGCGGCCTGTCCACCCGCCGCGCCTACAACCACCACCCATACCAAGAGCTAGGTAGAAATTGAAACAACAAGCAGTGGCCGCAGGCCTTTGCGAGCCACAGGGGATAGACTTGATGAGTGAGTGAACAATGTAAGAATCCACTGCGTCTCTACCGCTCAGATTAGCCCACTAAGAAATCTGGAGAGGAACCATGAAGAACATAATTGGTATTGGCGTGCCTATCAGCACCGTTCCCACACATGGCAACAAGCCTGACCTCCGCAAGGTTGGGAAGGAAATCTATGAAGTGCTGACGGGCACAGGCAGTCACGGATACAAACAACGGGCTGATCCCCGATACTCTGGGGTGGGTTCCCTGACAGGACCACAGACAGAGAAGAGNNGTCAAGCAACATCAAGCCGAGTTCAACTCCAAGGGGTTTCCCTGCAGGGGGCAATTCGTGGCCATGCTGTTTTGCAAAGTGGCGCATTTGAACTCGCTGCGCGAAGTCTGTATGGGGCTGGCCGGTTGCGAATCGCTGCTTTGGGCGTGAACTGGGTTGCATCTGAGGGCTGATGGGTGCATCATTATCTGAGTCTGTAGTTAGCAGGTCGGGAAATCTAACTATCGGTATCTGATGGAGACAACATGGAAATCAAGATGGACAAGGACAGCAGCAAGACTTGGGCAGAAGTAAACGAGATAACCGCGAAACTGAAAGAAATTGACAAGCAGCTCAAACTAATCAACCCTGCATTCTTCGGGGCTGTTGTATATATCCGTGGTGAGGAAATGTGGGTGGGGGCGGACTGGCAGTACAAGAGTAGTTACGACTGGGATGACAGTATTGGGATGCGTTGTTTTGAAAAAATGCGGACAGATACTCCAGAATATGGCAAACCGTGGACTTTCATCGGGTATGTACAGTTTACGGGTGCAGAATGCCAGTTCTTATCCGAATCTGAAGAGGTAAATGAAAAGCATGGTCAACGCGCTTGCGACATGGTTGGAGATGAGGTAAATGAGGCAGTAAAGTGGAGGGTGGAGAGAGACACCAAGGACTTAAGCGAGCTGCGGGAAAGTTACGTCAAGTACCATGAGACAACCGGTGACGACAAGCGTACTGCGCGGAGACATTATGCCTGGGTGGTAGCGAAAAACCCCAAAGTTGCGGCGGCTAACGGATACCCAAAATTTGCTCACCTAAAAATGCTACCGGTAACTGAGTTGAGATAAAAATCACCTAAACCTACTTCAGCGGCGCACGGATCATAAATGTGCGCCAGCGTGTCCAACAGGAGGGAACAGATTGAGCACCAGTGGAACCTGTAGATAATGACGTATTGACAATTTAAGAGGCTGTTACGCTGTTCATGGATCACTCTGTCTCGCTACGCAAACGCGCTGCGGACTGGGGAGTACCCCCATCGAGCAGTAACCAACAATACACCTTCTACCAGAGGTAGGTTCCTTTTAGGAGCCCTAAAATCAAGTGGCCGGACGCCTATCCGGCCACGGGATCAGTGGCTCGATAAGAGCCAAACAATCTGAAGGATACATTGCGCCTTGGCCGCTCAAATAAGCTAAGTAAGAAATCTGGAGACAAACAATGAAGGAGATAATCGGGATGCCTCTCAGCACCAATTATCCTCAAGGCAACAAGCCTGACCTCCGCAAGGTGGGGAGAGACATCTACGAATGGCTAACAAACACTGGGAGCCGTGGCTACAAGCAGCGGATGCGCAACCAGACAATCAAGATTGAGCCCGAGCAAAACTACGCGCCAAGCGAGGTCGCAGCGTTCCTAAACCTGAGCTACGATGCCGCACTGAGACTCATGCCAAAAATGAAGGGCGTGGTCGATTTGGGCACGCCCACGCGGCGGTACAAGCGGGGAAAGAAGAAGCTGAGAATCAGCGGCAAGAATCTGTTGAAGTTCGTCAGAAGTAAGACGAGAGACTAGACCTCGTTGCCGTTCTCGTCCAGTCCCATCTTCAACCACGCCTCACGCTGCACTTCGTCCAAGCGGTCTTCAGCTTCCTTAATCCAGTGACGGTATGTCTTGCGGATTTCGTTGGACGACGTGCCCACCATGTCGGCCACGTCGTCAACATAGACACCAGCCGAAAGCCACTCGGTGATTCTGTAATGTCTGAAGCCATGCGGAGTCGTCTTGACACCTGCATCCTTGATGGCCTTGTTGACCCGCTCACGCCACTGTGAATATGTGCCGGGGAACGCAGGTTCGCCCAAAGCCTCAAGCTGCTTTGCTAATGACTCGCTGATGAGTACCCGGTAGCGTTCGTTGGTCTTGGTGCGATTGCCACGAATTACCTTGCCCTGAATCACGGGACGCCGCTCCGGTTTCGACAGCCTGTACTTCTCGGCGTCCTCCTGCGACATGGCGTATTTCATGGCATCGACCAGCGCCATCGCCGTCTCACGCATCAATTGGCACAAGAGCCGGACTTGCCCCGTGGCGGTCGCCAGAATCTTCTCGACTTGCTTTTTGGTCGGCGGCTTAACTTCCGCCTTCTCGTAGCGGATGCGAAACTGTGGATTCGTCTTGGGGTTCGGGATTGGAGTTTTGTCGATGTAGCCCATTCCCGCAGCCCACGAAAAGAACCCGCTAATGACTGACCAGTGGACGCTCAGGCTGCTGCTGTCCCCACTCCGATGCGGCAGCGTCAGACGCCACTTTATGGCCTTGTCGGTGGTGAAAGCGGTCAGGAGCAGAAGGTTGTTCTTCTCGCACCACTCCACGAGCTTGCCGCCCATCTGTTTCGCCTTGGTGTTGTCCAAATGGTTCTGGTCACGGAATTTGTACCACTCCTGCAATGCTGCTTCGACGGTCATGCCTTTGGGCACTACCTTGCCCTCGGCGAAGTCCTTCAGGCGCTTCTCCAAGTCCTGCACTTTGGACTGCGCTTCAGACCAGCTACGGGTTTCCAACGACCACTTGTTCTGGTAGGTGAGCTTCCTGCCCTCGAATACACAGGGAGCCCCCTTCCAGACAAATTGAACCCACAATGGGCATCCGCACCGAGGCTCATAGCGGTTGGGGCTGTCGCAGTTGTCCCGGTTGTGACGCCGAAAAACGGTGAAGGTCATGAGGACTGTCCTCTCCCTGCCGGATGTTGGGCGCATTTGGAGCCCTCACAGCGGGTTTAGGACAATCGTAGGGACAGTT
>PMGP01000079.1 GCA_003156235.1 Acidobacteriaceae bacterium | reverse complement strand
GGCGCAGGGCGGCGTTGAAGATGCCACCGTTTTCATTGATGGTGACGGTGCCTCCATTATAGGCACCCAGGGGTATCGGAATGTTCCCGGGATTGCCGCCTGTATCAACAGGTGGACCGGCACTGTACAGGTTCTCCGCGATCGTGTGTGTGCGGTAGCGATAGGTGAGCGAGAGCGTGGCCCTTGATGTGGCTTCCCAGCTTCCGGTCAGGTTATTGGTGAAAGACTTCTGACCAAAGTAGGCCGGCAGCGGGACACCGCCGGAGGTGCCAGAAATTGTGAGATTGACTCCGGGGCCCAGCGGTCCCGAGTAGTTGATGGTTGCATTCGGGTTGGTGGTCGTATTGGCGGTGATCCCCACCGTCATGAAGGAGGTGCCGGGCTGGTGCACATTGGAGTAGTCTATTTGATCGGAGATGCTGACCGAACTTGTAGCCTGCCAGACGACGCCATAGTCGCCAGCAACGACCGCCCGCTTCGCGCTCGCGTTGCCGGTATAGGTCGCCGAGCGGGCTGCCTGCGCGGGGTAAGCGGGGGTAACTCCGACAGCAGTAGCGGACTGCCCATCCAACCCTTGGAAATTCTCGTAATAGCTGGGCAGATTCATGTTGGCCTTGGTGTAATGCAAATCGCCGTTCATGGTGACGTTCTTGATGCTGGTGCTTTGGAAGCGGAAGGTCTCCGTGGGCGTCAGAATGCGCGTTGGCTGCGTGCGCGTGTAGCTGGTCACCACATCGCATGCCGGATTGATGATCGGCAGACCGCCGGCTGGCGCCGGAGAGAGGATGGTGTAGGTGGTTCCGTTGGTGTATGCGGGAGGGCCGCCCATGCTTGCTGTAATGCAGCCGGCGATGCCGTAGGCGGTCTGGCTGTCCCAGTTGCCCAGGTAGGCCTTTGTTCCGTCCGCCTCCTGCACCAGAAACCCGTTCGGGTCCAGCGCAAAGTAGGAGCCTGTCTTGAAGTGGGTGATCTCCTCATCAAAGCTCAGCTTGGTGCCCTGCAGGGGCTTCCAATCGACCCCTGCCGTGAATTCGTCGGTGCTGTTGCGCTGATACTGTTGGAGCAGGGCGTTGTACTTGGCGATGTTATAGCTGGGGCTCAGACTCGGACCCTGGAAGATATTCTGCGAGTAGCCGGCGCGGAAGGTCACCTTGGAGAGCGGATAGATGGTGAGATTGGTGTCCGTCATGCGGCGCACGGTGTTGAACATCACCGCCGAGTGATTCACCTGCGGCCACGCCAGCCTGTTGGATGGCGCGGTGGAGAGCCCGATGGGAATCGACTGCCCGGCGTTGATATTCGGGTTGCCCAGCAGGTCGTAGTCGGAGTACTGACGGTCGCGGCGGAAGGTCCCCGAGAACTCGTAGATCTTGCCTTTGGAAAAGTCCAGCTTGGCAAAGTTGTATGGATCGCCGCCGAAACCGCTGGCGATGGCATGGAGTAAATCGATCTGAGTGTGCTTGTTAGCCGGGAGCGCACGCAGCTCAAAGGTCCCGCCCATCAGGCGCGGACCGGACTGCTGATTGATCAGCGTGTCGTACATGGCTCCGCTGCCCTTGATGTCGGCAATGTGCCCGCCTATGTCCACGGACTGATGGGTCGTATAGCCATTCGGGACGGACATCGGCTCATGCGGCGTGGGAATCTGCGCGGCAACGATACCCGTCATCGTCAGTAGAACGACGACTCCAATGACACCAGCGATGCGCTGAATCATTGCGATAGAAGACTGTTGATTGGACAGCCGGGAAAACCAGCCTATCTTCTTCATTTGAAGCCTCACTTGAAAAAACATCATTGCTCACTTCGAAACCTTGAACTCATGCATTGCTTGCACGGAATATGGGCCGCGCCGTCCGATGCTTCCAGAGGGCGCGGCGCAACTCCATTACCTTTTGAAATACGGGTCGAGATTGGAGCCATGAATCATGGTGTGGCAGTCAATGCAAGGCTGCAACTCGGCCGATCCTGAGTTCATCCCATGAACTGTTCCGGCGGCGACTGGGCTATGGCACTGGTTGCACAAGGTGTTGATCGTGGGCATATTCAGCAGCCGGGCGTTCTGCGATCCATGCGGAGTGTGGCAGGCCAGGCAGCCTTCCGCCTTCACCGGTACATGCTCATACGCGAATGGCCCGCGGTTCTCCATGTGGCACTTGGTGCAGATCGCATTCTGATCGGCCGTGGACCTCAAGTTGTTGTTCCCGAAGGCGCCGTGAACATCATGGCAGTCGCCGCACGTGACCAGGCCTTCATTCACTTTGTGATGGAAGGGCATGTCGAAAAACGGCTTCACGTCGTTATGGCACTGGAAGCAAAGCGCGGGCTGCGAGGCCTTCAGCAGCGGCTCTGCCTTGCTGGCGTGAATGTCGTGGCAACCGATGCAACTGACGCCGGCCTTGGCATGAGGAGAACGGTCGAAGTTGGGATGTGCTCCCGCGTGGCAACCCAGGCAATTGGCGTCCACATCTTTGGGCGTGGCCTTGGCGGGATCGAAAATCTTGGTCACGTCGCCGCCGCCGTCCACGTGCGCCTTGCCCGAGCCGTGGCAGCTCTCGCAGGTTGCCCCGGTTTTGCCATGTTGCAAGGCTATCTTGGTATGAGGATTGTCGGCGAACTTCTTGGCCACCTCGTCATGGCAGGTGGCGCAGGTTTCGCTGCCCACATAATTCGCGGGATTGGTATCCTTGACCTGCGCGGTAGCCGGCTTGTCGCCGGGCGCCGGAGCCGCCAGCACGGGAACGCACAACATTCCTGCGCCCAGAATCAACATCCAACAAGCTCGCAGTCCCGGCATCTTGCCCGGAGCCGCACCAATCAGCAATTGCGTGACAGGCCCATCTTTATGCATCAAAATACCGCCTCGGGTGCTCTCTGAGCACTTCCGCCAACAAGTATACCGGCGTTCGGCTGCTCAAAACAGCTACCCCCTGGGGAACGCCGCTTCGGCGATAACCGTGCCGGTAACACTGCTGTGGAAGGCGCTCTATGTGCGGAGCATCACTTCATGACCGGAAGATTACGTTTGTGTCATAGTGGCTAGCGGTGACGCTCATCACATATGTGGTAGTGGGAGATCCCGGCTTAGATTTCCCGCCCCATTGTGATATGGATTCCAAAATAGAAGAAAATGCCAGCGCTTGCCAAAATGATCCAGTGGCCCGATAAGGCAGGCAACCTCCCACTGAAACGCTTGTTGGAGGAATTGCCCCGTTGGCAGAGGAACAGAAAATTGGCGTGACGGCTGTGCAATACAGAACACTGTCTCTCTGGTGGAATGTTTTTACAGGGAGTCACTTGCAAAATTCAA
>PMGP01000340.1:844-6752 GCA_003156235.1 Acidobacteriaceae bacterium | reverse complement strand
GACCAATTCTTGTAGGCGCCGCTGACTCCGCCGGCTATGCCAGCACCGGCGACGATACCAGTGCCAATCGCGGCATTCCTTGCAATTCCAGGCTGCGACACCCGGCCAGCCGTCCATTTGGCTGCCGAGCTGAGAGAACTCCAAATAGCATTGAGTGGGTTGTTCACTTTGTCTCCATTACCGGTGAAGGAAGTAGGCCTCTTGGCCCAGGTAACGGCGGGCCGCCGAAGTGGCGCCGCTCATCTCATAGAAAGCCTGCATACGCAGGCGTTGGGCAGTCTCCGTGTCGGTGTAGTGCCCACCAAACTCCAGATGGCGGATCTGCCGACCGAGGTCGGTCACTCCGCGTATTGCACGACTCACTGAATTGCCAAGCACCGCATCCGGGTAGAGGGCTGCGATGCAAGCGAGGGGGCCCACGAGAGGAATCGAGAGACCCATGACGGCTGCGAGAGTTGACGTTCCGGTTGCAATCGTCCCGGCCAAAGCTGGATAGGTCACCAGGCTCGCGCTACGCCCCAGAGTCGTGGGGACGACTTCGCCCCGCTGGGCAGTCGCCGCTTCGTGTGCCACCATCAGAACTCCAGAGGCAGCGCCAAATGTACCGGCGCTCGCCCCGCGCCAGAAGGCGTTCGATGGCGCCATCCGTACACTTTGGGCGGCATTGCCGAAGTTCGTTTGTGCAGCCTGATTGAGATCGACGGGCATTAGTGGCGCCTTGAATGGAGACCAAAGACCACGTCTCCTGTGGCATTCATCGAAGCCATGCGCCGGCGAACGCCGGGCTCTGTCTCGTAGCCTCCNNCCTGCTCCAATGGCAGCGGCCGCCACCAGGGCAGCCTTCGCATACCAGGGAGATCCGCCCCAGAGTTTCGTTGCTCCGCGGGCAGCCAGAGTCGTTACGCCCCCGATGGCCGCGCCGGCGGCAGCTCCCCTGATGGGGTCGTCACTCAACTTGGAACCGATCAGGCCCCCAGCGACCGAGCCGAAGCCGGCCATGGTGAGAGGGTGACTCAGCATCCCGGTGAATCCTTTGGTCTGAAAGGCCCGGCTCATGGACCGGGTGGCACTCTCGCCGATGCCCCTGGCAGTTCCCCAGGCTGNNTCAGGAGCAGGATCATCCTGAGCAGCGGCACTGGCGCGCGAAGAGCCGAATGCCCCGCCAAGAACTGCGGAGCCGGACATGACGGCGAGTGTTGCTGGAGCAAATCTGGGCAAATGGCCTTCCGAATCTCTTGGTTACGCTGCAGCCCGGAGAGCGCGTTGGGCCCATACAGAGAAGCCCGCGGCACCCACAGCGCCGGCTGCACCTCCATACAGTGCCCCTCTTCCCATGGCGCTGACTTTGTGGTTCTTGCGTCCGACGTTGGCGCCTACCGCTGCGGAGCCGGCAGCAAACTGAGCACCTCCAGAGGCCGCGGCAAACCCGGCAGCTCGCCAGTTCGTTGCCCTCAGTGTGCTCATGATCGGATTGAAGGGATTGTTCACTTCGGACTCCTGGAAGCTGTCTAGTATAGGGTTCTGTTGGCGAATCCCTGAACCGGCTTCTGCAAACTACTGCAAACGCCGTTTTACCGGCGTTGCGAAGCAGCAGCCGTGATCAAAACGTCCTTGAATGAGCGACTTGGACTGTGTGCGTCAGTTGACGGTGGCGCCCATGAAAATCGGTAAAGCCTTTCGGGGCAGTCATCCCGAAACAGGTAAGTGACATAATAATAGGGTGGCAGTATTCGCCCGCGGGTCGGCATGGGACAATTCGCACAGCAGTTCAAGAACTACGACCAGTACGATGACGGGGATTGCTACCGCAAGAGTCTTCCCGCAAACCTGTCGGGTGCTCTTGCCGAATTGCTCGGGTCGGCTTGTGGCCCAGACGGCGAGCCCCTGACGGTGAAGAACATGCGCGCGGTGGCGAACGATCTCCTCACGATGGCAGGAAAGAAGCCCACTACCAACGGGGATGCCGGATCGCTGAAGGCAGAGATCCGTGCCGCCTTTTACATCCTGGAGGAATCGCGCTTCGACAAGTTCATGGATGCCACACTCAACGCGCTCCAACGCTTGTTCAAAGCTCACCCGAGCACACGGACCAAACTCGTCGGCGATGTCAACAATATCTTGCTCACCGCGAACATGGGCTACACCGTGCGGACAATCGATGGCGCCGAACGTCTTCTCTGGGAATCCCGCGCTGACGCGGCTGATGGCGTAGCATCACTTGCGGTCGCAGCCGAAGCCGTCGTTGACCTCTCAAAGGAAGCGTTTGACCACCTGCAACAGGCGAAGAGCCACCTGCTTAGCCCCAGCAATTCACGCTCCCGCAAGGATGCTGTGCGAGACGCGATGTCCGCAATGGAAGCGATGATCAAGAAACTCGCGGCGGACAGCGATTATGATAGTGCGTGCAAGAAATTGCGCGACGAGAAGGTCTGGGGCAATGACCAAATCGTCAAGGAGGGTAATTCTGTCTGGGGATTGCTGCACAAGCACCACCCTGACATTCGTCACGGACAGCCCACCGGCACCGACATCAACCTCGAAGAAGCAATCTACTGGATCGATCGCATCACCGCGTATGTACGATATATGGCAGCGCGGCAGCGAGTGCTAGGACGATAAGCGATGACTGACACTTGGTGGGTGAAGCAAGGACAACTAGATTCTCACCAGAAGAAGATCTTTGCACTCTCGATCAAAAATGACTATCTCGTCAAGGGACCTCCCGGATCAGGAAAGACGAACCTGCTCCTCCTTCGAGGAAAGCAGTTAATCGGCTCCAACATACCCGATATTGTCGTTGTTGTGCACACGCGCACCTTACAAGAGTTCATCAGGTCGGGCGCTCCCAATTACGGCATTCCGGCCAGCAAGATCGTGACCTTTCGCAAGCTCGCTACCGACCTTCTCTACCGTGTAGGCGCTTCCGTTACGTTACCCTCCAACTTCGACACTTCTCGCGACGTCCTCGTAGACGCGCTGCAAGCCCAGATCGCCGCCGGTCGCATCCAGCAGGAGTTCTCCTGTGTCCTAGTCGATGAGGCACAGGATTTCCTCCCAGCAGAGATCGAAGTGCTGCGCGCGCTGGGCGGACGTTTCTTTGGCGTGGCCGATTCGCGGCAGAAGATCTACAAGGGCCAGGACTCGATTAAGCAGCTGGAGAATGCGGTAAAAACAGTGGAACTCCCATTTCATTACCGGAATGGCCACAATATCTGCATTGTCGCTGACGGGTTGGCTAAGTTCCCAACAACCGAACCGACGCTCCTGGCAACGTCGAAGTATCCAGAAGCCAAATTGCCGTCCACCGTCGATCCGCTTCCGTTCTCCACACTAGACGAGCAGTGCGACGAACTCCTCACGCGGCTCGACACCCAGGTCAAGGCATACCCCGGAGAGTTTATCGGGATCGCATGCCCACGAGGAGAGGACCTCGCTATCGTTGTTGATCGTCTGCGGAATTCCCCGTTCGCAGGCCAACTCGTGGTGCAGACGTCCGACGAGGGCTACGAAGCATTCGATCCCCAACGGAGCATTTGCGTCTGCAAGCTCCACAGCGCCAAGGGGCTGGAGTTTCGCGCGTTCCATATCTTGGCTGCGGAGGGGCTGAAGAAGTTTCCGATGCAGCGCGAGTTAACGTTTATGGGCGTAACCCGTGCGAAGACCTCCCTGTGCATCTATCATTCGGGCGACCTGCCGTCGTACCTCGAAGGTGCGCTCTCGAAGCTCAACCCCAATACGCCAGTAATCGGTATCGAGGAGCTGCTCGACGCTGATGAGGAGGACGAATTTTAATGTGGGCTCTTCCAGCTGACCGACAAACGTTCCTCGACATTCTCGGGAGACAGTCGCTGCCTCACCTGAAGGGAATCCTCGATCCCGGGCGGTCACACCTGCTCGAATCAAGCGCGGAACTCCTGCTTCTTTGGGCCAGCGAGCCGGTGTCTTCCCCTCCTGGGCTGCCGAACGGGGAGCAACTGCCAGACGCGATTATGGTCCGCCCTCACCAGATGCGCGAATTCATCGCGTGGATCACGACCGTGGCCGGCGGTTACCGCCCCTTCACTGCGTTTGTGAGGATCATCGACCCGGAGTGCGCGGAGCATGCCCTCGAATCCAAGGCACCCAACCTTGGCAAGCTCGAGGATGCGGTCGCGGCGCTGATCATCGCCGAAGCGTTGACTCTCTCCGGAGCGCAACGATCAGTTTCAGGACTCTCGCTTCTGCCTTGCGAGAGCACCTATTCCTACTCATTCGCTCGCGCCCTTGCGCTCAGCTACGTGCACGGCGGTAAGGATCCCATTGCCGCACCATTCGGACTAGCCAGGAAACTTACCCGGCAGCCTCCTCGCAGGTTGGGAGACGAACTTCTCTCTACTCCGCTCAAGGTCCTCTCCGGCCTAGCGGCTGGGAGCACGGTTACTGAGCGCTCTAGCGGTGTAACACCATTTATCTGGGAAACCTGCCGGGAACTGCAGTCCGAAAGAGAAGTGAAGCGCAGTTGGCGGTTGCTTACAGATACAGGGCTAGTCCCGCAGCAACTCTTGGGCGAGTTGCGTGGGCCACGCGAGCACCGAGTGAAGGCCTTCGAACGAATTCTCCAGAGTCCGAGTGGATTGGATCCGTTGACGGCGTCATTCCTGGCGGGTCTCCTTGCCGACCAAATCGGCCCGGGCAGCTTTGAGCACATTGACTTGCTGCTGCCGTACCTCAACCAGTATCCGACAGCCCTGCTCTGGTACGGCCTGTGCGCCGGGCTACACCCCGACTCCGAGGTCCAGCAGATTGGGAACTGCCTAGGACGGCGTCTCCTCCGCGATCTCCTGACCGCAGATCCGATACTCTCACGCCCAAAGTACGATATCGCCGTCAGTGAGCTTGAGGTGCATCTTGATCGAGAAGAACCCTTGGAGTTCAGAACAGCAAGTCAAAATTACATCGCAGTCGAGTTGCTCCCCGGTGTGCCCGCCTACATGAAATGGCCAATGACAACTGAACCCGTTTTGGCCCCATCCAAAGGCATGTCCACGAGTGGACGTCAGGGCGAACTGCCGTTGCAATCGTCGTTCGTCGAGCAAGGCGGCGGCAGCTCATCTGCAGAGCGGCAGGAGGCCATCAGCGACCTGACGCGGGCAGTGGAGCGAATCAAGCTGATCCTCAAAGGGCCGCCTGACAACTCTGATGCGATCGACAAAGGGGTAGACAACAAACGGCGTAAGAAACACTGAGTAACACTCAAGTTCCACATCGTCGAGTTTGGGCCGAACAAGACGACGGTTCTTTCGGAGAGCGTTCACATGCCTACATGGACGGCTACCTCAGTCGTGAGGTATTCAATAGCCGCAGCATCTTTGCGTTGTTCCCGAGTTGCGCCAACCAGTAGCAATCCACTGAAACTTATCTTGCGCAAGCCGAGCGCTTCCGCGGATTGGGACCGAGAACGCTGTTGTGGCCAGAATGGATTCTGGAATTGCGCAAAATCGCAGAAGCACTCATCGAGCCTTGAGCTTGGATGCTCTCCTGAAGCGCCTGCAAAGTTTCGTTTCAGGCGACTTCAGTGAGACAGCCTGAATTCGCCAACAGCATCAGTATAGGAATCAAACCCCGCGGAGCCTGCGTGCGCCGGCGGTCCTGGCTGAACGCGCGACTCCGCNNCGGGCTTCTTGATCTGTGCGGAGAAGGGTTTCATGGTCCTGTCCTGCCTAATGCGACAACACAGCGCGCCGGTGGCAGGCGCGCTGTCGGTTGGTGTTCCTAACTGTTGTGGGTTAGGCCGCCCTCGACCGGTTCTTGATGTTGAAGCCGACGGTGGTCCGGTTCTGGCGCGCTGAGACGACGAAGTTGGTGGGACCATCCTCTTCATCGAGAATGATCGCAGCCATCGCCTGGCGGTTGAGGTTGTAGCCGCGGC
>PMGP01000340.1:0-780 GCA_003156235.1 Acidobacteriaceae bacterium | reverse complement strand
GCGCCGATCAGCGTGTTGTCGCAGACGTAGTAGTTGCGGCTCATCAGGCTGTCGATGATCTCCACATCATCGTCATTGCGGTACCAGGCTTGCAGGTACTTCATCAAGGCAATGTCGGAGTGGTGNNTCCAGATCCTGAGGCGTGCCGCGCGTGGTGCTGCCGAACTGATTGTCCACATGGAACCAGTCGGAACCGAAGGGAACAACGATCCGAGTGGGGCGGCCACGCGCCACCAGACTGTTCAGGATGTTCTCGGTGTGGAACTTCAGAAGCTCCTTACAACTCTGCCGTGTGTAGCTGTGGCCGGCTTCGTCGAACCAGGATCCCTTTCCATAATGGAAGTCCATCGGCAGGAACACGGCCGAGAACGGCCTCGACGCACGTATGATGTTCACCAACTGCGGACGGTAGTCTGGAACGAAGCGGTTGGCCCAGTCGTCGACAACCCGTGATACCGAATGCTCAAAGTTGTCCCACAAGGCAGCCCGTTTCTTGATCTCCTTCCAGGACTTCTCGTTCATGGCGGTGAAGACCGCCCGGCGCTTCATGTTGTAGAGATCTTCGACCAGGTCGTCGGTGGTCCGCTCGATCAGCTCTTCGGCTGAGAAGGGTTCCTTGTCGTGGGTGATGCCGTGGATGTGCAGATACTGGATCAGCCAGGCTCTGGGCATGCCGAAGTCGCGCGCAATCTCATTCAGGGTGGAGCTCTTCCCAACCATGTTGGAATAGGCTTCACAGATGGCGCGGTGCTCGGCGCCGGAGGTCACGATCGGCTCGCC
>PMGP01000195.1:28963-31093 GCA_003156235.1 Acidobacteriaceae bacterium | reverse complement strand
CGAGGGCGGCAACAGCCTGGCCGGAAAGTACCATTATCGAACTTCACGGTTAGTGAACCGTGGCGGACTTTGTCAGGAAAAGAGCTACCCGATGTCCCTGAAAAAGCAATAAGCAAGGCGTCGCGGCCAGCCGTGAATCTTAGTCAGGCCGGGCAAAGGAGTCACGAGTGCTAAGACCGTGTGATTTANNGACCTTACTAATTCATGCGGTCAGAGACCCAGATAGTTTTGCCCGGATCAAGGATGCGATTCGTTCCACTGTGTCCAGGGCATGCACGTCGATCTCGCGGGGCATGAATTCAATGGCGTAGCGGCTTTCTATAAAGTCGACGAGGCCGAGCATCCCGATGGAATCAATAATGCCGCTGGTGATAAGAGGCATCGTATCGGAAATCGTCTCGGCGGAGGTGTCGGGCAGATAATGGCTGGCGACAAACTCCCTGATTTCGGTTTTAATCTCCACGCTTCATTCCTTCCGCCATCTTGCCCAGGGCAAGATAATCAATTTTGCCGCGGTTGCCCTTGGCGATTGCATCTAGGGAGATGATGCGATCAGGCAACATATAGGACGGCAATCGGCGCCCGCAGTGGGTTTTGATATCTGCTATGTTCACGGCGCCGGGCGTACCGAGGCGAACAAAGGCATCTAAGTAGACGCCCTTCTGCCCATCATTGATTGCAACTACGGCTGCCTCCATTATATCTTGATGCGATAAAAGGGCGGCCTCGATCTCTCCGAGCTCAATGCGAAAGCCGCGGCGCTTGACCTGGCGGTCGAGACGTCCCGCAAACAGGTAGCTTCCATCGGGAGCTAGTGAGACGCGGTCTCCAGTGCGGTAATAGCAAATGCCGTCGAGCGTGACAAAGCTCCGCACCGTCTCATCTGGACGATTCCAGTAGCCGCGCATCAGCGAATCGCCGCCGGCTAGCAATTCTTCAGTAGCGGCGTCGATTCTTACCGTGGCATAGGGACAGGGATGGCCAATGGGCAGCGGCTGCGAGCCGTCAAAATCAGGCGGTACCCGGCACCATGTCACAACGTTTGTCTCGGTGGGGCCATATAGGTTAGCGCAGAAAGCATTGGGGACAGCGGCTTGCAGCTTGGCGAGAGCAGGCGCGGGAAAGACCTCGCCGGCAAATAGAATCAGGCGCAGATCGGGATAAGAATGCGCGGCCATGCGCCCTTCCCGCAACATGCCGGCAAGGATGGAGGGCACGGAATACCAGCAAGTGATGCGGGATTCGCGCACAAACTGCACCAGGAAACGGGGCATCCATACGATGTGATCCGGAACCAGCACCGCGGTTGCGCGGCACAAGGCCATGTTGAAGATATCGAAGGTGGATAGATCAAAGCCCAGCGGCGAGGGACAGGCGATACGGTCGCCAGGAGCAATCTGAAATTCTTGCGCGGTCCAGCGGACGAAGGCGCTCACGGCGCGGTGAGAAAGCTCGACGCCCTTGGGACGCCCCGTGGAACCTGAGGTGAAGAGGATGAAGGCCGTATCCTCGGGGTTCATGGATCGGAAGGGCGCTGGGGCTGGGAAAGAATTTAGCGAGTTAGCCACCGCTTCGCGTGACGAGCGAGTTAGCAAGTTAGCGGGGTTCATTGCCGGCCAAGGCTGCGTGGTTCCGGTTTTGCGGTCGGTGATTCGCCTGCCCTCTTCGATCAGCAGCCGCGCTCCGCACTCTGCCAGAACCGCATCGACGCGCTCTTGAGGCCAGCGCGGGTGAAGGGGAACATAGATGGCTCCGGCCAATAGCGAGGCAAAAACAGCAACGATTGCATCCGTGCTCTTGGGCAGAGCCAGTGCGATGCGTTCGCGCTGCTGAATTCCGTGTTCGCGGAAGAGCAGGGCCAGCGATTGAGCCTGAGAAAATAATTCAGCGAAGGATGTGACCCTCTCTTCCTCGACAATGGCGATTGCATCGGGCGCGACAGCCGCGCTGTGTCGCAGCCACTCGTGCAGCAGGCCGCAATCAGGCTTGGGGTCAGGCTCGGGCAAGCGTCACCCCCCATGTGAAGCCGATTCCCGCCGATGCGAATAACAGCAACTGCCCAGGAAGAATGAGCCCCTCGCGGCGCATCTCAGCATAGTTGATGACCAGGTCGCTGGCGAAGGTGTGGCC
>PMGP01000195.1:2935-28958 GCA_003156235.1 Acidobacteriaceae bacterium | reverse complement strand
AGATGGAGATAGAAGATGGGCATGACCTTGTGTTCGATCATGAGAGCGTCGACGGAAAGTTGGATTTTTCCATCGACCTGAGTAAGAGCAATGGCATTATGCAGATGTCCGAGCGTCATGGCCTCAACGCCCAGAATCCGCGGCCCCTGCGCAGACTCACGACGAAGCACGACAGCGCTTGCGGCGTCTCCCTGCACGGTGATGGGCAGCAGCGAGCGGTTGTGCTGAGGCGCGGTATCGCCGGTGATCAGCAGAGCGGTTTGAATGCGCTCGTCCATGCTCATCCAGCCCAGCGCGGTCTTGATGGCCAGATGCAGAGCGCCGCAACCGCCCGCGCGAAAACTGAGGGGCATCGAAGTCTCCGCTCCAAGATCGACGCTAAGCCGGTGGGCGAAGGAGATGGATTTCTGATTCTCGCCGGGAAAGGTGCTGTAATCCAGAATTAGGTCGATGCTGCGCGCTGTAATTCCGGCTTCAGCAACGGCCGCCTTTGCGACCGTCAGAGCGAGGTCGTAGGGTTGCTGACTGCCGCAAACACGCACGCGGCTAAGTCCGAGATTGTCCAATGCCTTTTGTCGAGCCATGGGGCTCAGAGGAGCTAGAGTGGTCTCCACGCGGAGCCGCTCGCGCTCAAGAATATCTTCCACTAACTCTTCGTTGGAAGGCACGGCATAAGCAGCCGATGCTATGTTTACATTTATATTCAACGCAGCTCCAGTCGCAGCGCGGCATAGCCGCCGTGAGCGGACGTTCCCAGCAGCAGAGCCTGGCCGCTCCCAGGGCGCTTGCTCAAAGCCATCAAAATGTGTAAAAGGCCGCCGGAATCACCCATGCCCGCGGCAACCGTCTGCGCGGGAAAGATCGTTGCGCGCTCGTCAAACAGATCGCGTGCCGAGCAGGTTGAAGAACTGGAAGCGGATGGCGCGCTATAGATGATAAAGTCCGGCTGGAGATCTCCCAACAACTGTCTCACGCCAGCCGATGCATCGCCGCCCGTTGCCCAACGGCCTGCGCCGAGAGCTGCGTAGGGACGCGATGCCGGTCGATCAGCAGCTTCCAGTACCATGGCTACGACCCCTTCGCTGGGCACAAATCCGGGCGCGGACGACAAAGGCTCCTGGCTGAAGCAAGCTGGATCAAGCAGTTGCGCGACCTCGTACCACTCGTAAACGGCCTGGGTGAGCGTGTCACCAGCAAGCACGATGGCCATATCGGCCTGCCCATGACGCAACAGGGAAGCAGCTTGCAGCAACGCGCTCTCCGCCGCAAAGCTCTTGCTGCCGATGGTCACGTTGGGACCGCGCAGATCGTGAAAGAGGGCCACATGACCGGCCGGCGCATTGCTGAGCGTCTCAGGAAAGGTGATGGGGTCGGTCCCCGCCCAGCCATTTGCAGCGGCGCTTTGATAGAAAGCCATGGTGAGTTCGACGCAGCCCAAGCCGGTGGCAAAGAAAACGGCGATGCGGGAACGATCCATCAAGTTCAGGTCAACGCCCGCATCGCGCAAGGCCAGCGACGCGGCCACCAGCGCCCACGCCGAAAGAGAATCCAAACGCCGGGTTTTCAATCCCGGTACGATGTTCGCGGGGCGAAACGGCTCGACCAGAAAGGCGCGGCGCAGCCCGGGCGTGCTCCAGGCGGTGATGGCACTGGGCTGCAAGGATGCTTCAGTAGGAATGAGTCCTGCCAGCGGGCCATAAGGGGTCACGGAGCCGATTCCGGTAATCACGGGCAAGGTCGTATTCATGCGCGGGGCCTCCCGAAGAGCAGCGCCGTATTGCTGCCGCCAAAGCCCGCGGAGACCGACATGGCCATGGGCAGCGGCTGGCGGCGCAGTTCGCCACGCAACCAATCGACCTGATCACTCTCGATAGGGTTGGTTAGACGAAGGGTGGGGTATAGCGCGCTGTTCTGCATCGCCGAAATGGTAATGGCAGCCTCCAGAGCGCCGGCCGCACCCAGGCAGTGCCCGAAGTAGGATTTTGTTGACGAAACCGGAATGGGGCGGCTGCGTCCCTGGAAGGCGCTTTCGTACGCATGGGTTTCCGCGATGTCGTTCAAGGGTGTGCCCGTGCCGTGGGCATTCACGTAGCCGACCTCGTCAACGCCGCAAGCCGCCATCTCCAAAGCGCGCTGAATGCATAAGGCCAGCCCGATGCCATCCTTCTGCGGCGCGGTGGGATGGGAGGCATCGTTGGTCATAGCCCAGCCTCGCAAGACAACGAGAATAGTGGCGTCGCGCCGGGTTGCGTGGTCCAGAGTTTCCAGCACCAGCACGGCCGCGCCCTCGCCAATATTCAGCCCATTGCGATTCTGGTCGAAGGGACGGCAAGGCTCCGGATCCAAGGCCTGAAGCGAATTGAAACCACTCAGCGTGAACGGACAGAGCGCATCGCTTCCCCCTGCCAGAACCATCGGGGCGGCGTCATCGAGCAGCATGTTGGCGGCTAACGCGATGGCCATCGCGCCCGAGGCGCAGGCTACCGAAACGGCGCAGGCGGGGCCCAGAATGCCTAGCTGCTCTCCAACGGACGCGGCCACCCGCGACACGGGATAGGATGCGGCGCGCGTCAATCCGCCGTTCTGATACCAGGCAGCCGGACCTTGAGAGATCTCCGGATCAATCTCGGTCAACCCAGCCACCGTACTGGCCATCACGATGCCGCTCTCGCGCAAGATGCTGCCTGAGCCGGTGAAATCCGCCACGGCATCGCGCGCCGCCGCCATCGCCAGCCGGTCGGTGCGCGAGTAGCGATCAACCTCAGTCAGAGACGGCAAAGCGCCGACAGCCGCAACTGTTCCATGAAAGCCGGGATAGAGTTCCTCAGCGGGATTGAGACAGCATTGACCCCGCAGCATCCCATCCCGCAGAACGGACAAGCCGATGCCATAGGGACTGATCACGCCAATCCCGGTCACAACAATGGTATTGCGCGCATCAATCACGAGGAGGAACCGGCCAGAAATCGAAAAAATTTACCCACTGATCATAGTAATTCGTCAGCTGCATTTCGAGAAACCGCACAGCCTGACGCAAGCCGCTTCGCTGGTCTTCGTCGCCATTGCCCGAGGAGGCGGGCAGAATCGGTTCGCCCAGCAAGACTCGATAACGCAGCCAGCCGCGGCGGACGACGAAGCCGGGCAGCACGGGCGCGCCCGAGACTTGTGACAACAGAAACGGCCCCAGCGGAAACTCCGCCGGCGCAGCGAAAAACATGACCTCAGCGCCATGACGCGGATGGTAAACACGATCTCCCTGAATGGCGACGATCTCATTGCGGCCGAGCGCCTGCAACAGCTCGATGGTTGCTCGCGCGCCGCCGCGCAGGTCCACGATCCGCAGCCGCTCGTTGCTCATCCGGTCACGCAACATTCTCTCCGCGGGATTGTCCTCCACCACGCGCGCTACGTTGACAGGGCGGCCATGCATCTCCAGCAGGCGCGAGGCAAACTCCGGATTGCCCAGATGCGCCGTCCACACGATCAGCCCGCGGCCCGCCTGCAAACAGCGGTCGATCACATCAGCGCCGCGCTCACCATTGGCCAGCATGGAGCGCAGTTGCTCATGGCTGGCCTGGGGTACGCACGTGTAGGAAACGATCAAATCGCAAAAAGAATAGAAGACGCGATAGACCTTCCATTGCAGCCCAAGCCCTCGCTTGCCCGAGACTTGGCGCAGGTTGCCAGCCACGGCGCGGCGCTCACGCTTTAACAGTAGAAAGAAAATTAAAGCGGTGATTGCCGCGAGGAGCGGCTGCGCGAATCGCGGCATCCAGCGCATGGTAGAAAACACAATGTTGAGTGCGCTCACATTATGAAAGCGATGCCGGTACCAACGCTTCAATGGCCACCTGCCTGCGTCAGTTCGCTTACCTCGTGGATCATTTTGCGCATCAGCACCGAGTACATATGAACAATCTCCGTGTCCTCGTATCCGATGGAGCGCAGCGTGCGCACCGCTGCATCAACGGCGGCGGGATTGCTCATGCCGAAACGGCGATGATACTCGATCTGAATCTCATTCATCTCATGCTTCGACAAGGTGGGCGTGCCCATCGCCATGTCGTTGTAGGAGAATCGGCTGGTCAGCCCCATCCGCTCTTCATCCCAGCCCGCATCGATGGCTTGTTGATTGATCTCGCAGCCGGGAAAGAAGCGCAGGCAGAAGTGGTAAGGCAGCAGCGACGCCTTGGGGAGTTCGCCCAGCCAGTCCAGTGTGCGCTGCGCCATCGCGCGGGTTTCGGTAGGAAAACCGTACATGGTCGAAATATTGACGGCAACATTCTGTTTCTGTGTGTAGGCGATGATCTGGCGGGCTTTCTCCAGGTTCAGATGCTTGCGCACCAGGTTCTGAATCTCTTCGGAGGCGGACTCGACCGCATACGTAAACCATATGGCGCCCGCCTCGATGGCGCGATCCACAAACTTTTCGCTGGCAATATCGGCGCGCAGGCCGTTTACAAAATACATCCGCAGCTTGAAACCCGCGGCCTGGATCATGTCGAACAAAGCCAGCGAGCGCTTCACATCGACGTTGAAAATGTCGTCGATGATGTAAAAATCCCGGATGCCGTACTGATCGTACAACACAGCGATTTCCTGAAAGATATTGGCGGCGCTGCGCAAGCGAATGCCTTTCCAATGGCTGAAGCAATAAGTGCAGCCATAGACGCAGCCGCGGCTGGTCAGCAGCACTCCCTGACGCCGGTGATTGTATGCATAGCTGAGCTGGCGCTGGTACTGGCCAATGTCGATCAGATCGTAGGCGGGAAAGGGCAGGCTGTCGATGGCGGCGTTTTCAAGCCGCTCGGCATTCTCCACCACTCTGCCGCCGTCGCGATAGAGCACGCCTGGAACCGAGCTGGGAGAAGCTCCTGAAAGCAGCTCGGCCAAGGCCTGTTCTCCTTCGCCTTGAACGGCAATTTCTATCTCCGGGACTTCTTCAAAAAGCCGCTGCTTGTAGGCTTTGACAATCGGCCCGCCCACGATCAGCGCGGCGTCACAATGGGCGCGCACCAGCGACGCCACACGCTGCAGTTCCTCGAGAAAAAATGCGATGGAGCGAAGGCCAACGACATCAGGTTGATACTCCCGCAGGATGCGCAGAAATCCTTCGTCGTCAGGGCAGGAGAGCGAAGACTCGACGATGCGCATTTCGACGCCGGGAAGCGCCGCGCGGATGCTGGAGGCCAGATACATGAGACCGATGGGTGGAACATGCATCTCGTAGGGCATGGTCGTGCCCACCCACTTGTTCATGTTGTTGCATTCAACCAGCAATACTCGGGAGGGTTTCATCCTGTTGCCGGTCAGCATGGCCTGGATTGCTCCTGAAAGTTCAGTTTTTGGCCGCGACCTTGGCTTCGACAACTGCAGCCAGGGTGGCGATGCTCTGCCAGGCGCTCTCGTCGAACTCGCCATCGACAAGCTTGATTCCAAAGCGCCTCTCAATTTCCAGAATGAGCTGCAAAATGTCGATGGAATCGATCTCCAGATCGCCACCCAATAACTGCTGATCGTCGCTCAGATCCTCGGCAGTTCTGTCCTTGATCCGCAAACCGGCAATAATAATCTGTTTGAGTTGTTGTGAAATGTTTTCCATAGTAGCTTACGGGTAAGGATAACATACACTCCGTGCGCTCCAACATTGAATTATGAAACTCGCGCGGGTGTGCGGAAGGCTGGTGTCGCTAGCGATTTACCGCCTGGTATAAATCTGGAATGGGGCCCAGAAAAATGGTTTGCTAAATCTGCTCTGTGAATGCAGTAAGTCAAGTTTTGCATTGCGCAGCGCGAGTGCCGGGGCCTGGCCGTTTTCCAGACCCTGATAGAGAGTGTCCATCAGGCGCGGCGTCGAATCGTCACTTACCTCCCAGAGCGCGCCGATGACGTTGTGCGCGCCGGCGCGAAGAAATGCCCAGGAGAGGCCTACTAATCCTTCTCCCGCATAGGAGCGAGTGCCGCTGCCATAACAGGCCGAGATGGTGACCAGCCGGGCGTCGATGGGATGCTGCATGATGTCGCGCGCGTAGAGCCTGAAGGAAGCCTCGCCGGTATTGCCGCCGGAGAGCGTGGAACCCGAAAGGATGATAGCCGAATCCAGAGGGTCTGTGCGGCTGGCAACCGCATGAGAGACAAAATGGATGTAGGAGTACTGCGCCGGATTGCCGGCGAGATAGGTCGCGGGAGTGGCTTGTTCTGCCGCGAAGACAGCAGCATGGTGCGCTGCAAAATGCTTTTCAATTCGCGTCATCTCCGCGCCGAAAAGCGGCAGGCTGGGATAGTCAGGGTTGGGCGAGACGGGATTGCCCAGCAGGAGCAGCTTTCGACTGATTCCGCGTGCGGGCTTTGCCGAAGCCAGCAGGTCCAGCGACATGGCCGAGAGCAGGGTTGCGTCCTCAATCCAGTAATGCAGGCGTGGAGCCGGGTCTGCGCCGCGGCCAGCCCTGGGGCCGGGGCCGGGAGCCAGCAGGGTTTCAAAGTTCAACGGGCTCAGCCAGCTATCGGCCAGAATCATGACCGGAGAGTTCGGAGGGATGAGCTTGGCGGCGGGAGCGACCAGGATTTTATAAAGCGATTGTCCGTCTTCGTTGCCGGTTTGCAGCGGATCCTCCAGGTCAAGCAGAGCCTGGCGGTAACGCTTGATGCGAGGCACAATCTCCGTCTGCGAGGGGAGCTGAACCAGCGTAATCTTAGCTGGCGTGATGACCCACAAGTACGACTGCTCGCCTCCCAGCCAGTAGAAGAGCAGCGTTGCGCCGGATTGCCGGGCGATCTGGCGGGGATTCAGAGTTGCGGGCTGGAAGGAGGCTTTGTTCCCGGCCACGCCCAGGCCTTGCGCCAGCATCCGAGCGCGGCTCTTGTTAGCCACGGCCAAAGCCACTTCGCTCTTGCCTTCTTTCACCAGCAGTTGAATGTAGTCGTCGTAGATGCCGATGGCATTGGCTGCGAAGGGAAGCCGCGAGTTCTCGTGCTTGAGTTGCGCCCGCGCCGATTCGAAGGCGGTCAGCGTGGCTTTGTACATCTGCTCCGCTGCCTGGGAGTTGCCTTCATGCTCAAATAACAAAGCCAACTCATTCCCGGCGTTTAATCGTGCCATCGTTGGGCTTGCCGGATTGTTTTGGAGGGCGCGATAGAGCGATTCCGCCTTCTGGTTCTGGCGGCGGGCGGCGGCCAACATTCCCTGTGTCAGCATCACATTCGCACTCAGCCGATTGTTGCCCGCGCTCTCCAGGGGAGCTATCTGATCGAGCCAGGCGCTTGCCTCGTCCAGCTTTCCAGATTCCACTGAAACCTGAGCCAGGTTTTCCAGAGCGTTCTCGATATCTTCCTTGCTGTTGATCTGCGTGGCCAAATCCAACGCCTGTCGATACGACTGCGCGGAGCGGTTCAAATCGCCTTGATCGTGATAGACAGCCCCGGCGTTGCTGATCCATTTGAGTTCATTGCGAATGTCTCCGAGCTTTGCGGCAGTCTTCTCCGCTTCAAGAAACAGTGCCAGCGCTCTCTCGTCATCTCCCAACTGGTAATAGGCCCATCCGAGATTGCCTACAATCATTTGCGTCAAGTTGTCAAAGCCCAGCCCCACGGCCTGGAGGTGGGCGGATTTCAGCCAGTCCACCGCTTCATCAAAGCGACCGAGTTGCATCTCGGCAAATCCAAGGTTGCTGAGCGAGCTAACCTCCATCCACCGGTCCCGGTGGGCGCGGGCAAAGAGAAGACTTTCGAGAAAATACTGCCGCGCGGCGGCAAGTTGGCCTTGCCTGCCGGCCAGGATTCCACGCGTCCGAAGCACATAGCCGCAGGATGCATACTCGGCGCTCTTGCAGAGTTTCTCGGCCTGGGAGAGCCTTTGGTTAGCATCGGACAACTGTTGCTGGCGCGCCAGGGCATCAGCCTCTATCGCCAGCTTGCGGACGGTTTCTTCCGGAGAGTTGGAGGGATCGGGGAGATAGCCGGAGAGCAGGCGCAGGGAATCGTTATACATTCCGCGTCGCGTCATGATCTCCGCTTGCAGCAGGAGAAACTTTGCGGCCCAACCGGAATCGGATACCTCGAATTGCCACGCACCCAGTTTGGCTTCCTGCTGACTTTTTGCCAGATCGCCACGCTGAAAGAGCTGCACGGCACGGTCATACGCAGCCTGGGCGCTGCCGGGGCGTGTGTCTTTAAGAGGAATCAGCAGCAACAGCAAAAGCAGCCACGCGTAAAAGAAAATCCGGAGTGGAAGGCCGCGACCCGCGCGGCCAAACCACTCCCGGATACCCGCCTGTCTTGAGATAGAAGCAAATGTTTCGCGATCCCGCGGAGAAATCGCTTGCCCTAGTCGGTTGTCCCGTTGGATCCGCCACCACCGACCGGCGCGTGCCCAGAGGTGGGGCAGCCCAGTTGGAGATCGATCATCGTGAGGGTAAAGGTGGTCTTCTTGGGAGCTTTCGTCTTTTCGTGTGGATTCTCGTGCTTCACGGTCAGCTTGGCCAGGGTGATGATCCCGAAGCCGGGAACCCTGATGATGTGCCCAAAGCTCATCCCAGGGTAGAAGCCAGACGCCCGGTTGACCAGAGAACATTCGACCGCCTCCGAGTTGCCTAATGTGGGGGATAGTCGATTATACCGTTCCAGCAACTCAGCCGGTAAGTCCTTGCTGGAGCCGATACGGTCGTACTGGCGGGAGACGCGGCTGATCAAGCCCGCATCGTGGGTGTAGGGCGCATCGTCGGCCGGCTTGGGGCCAAAGATCTCGGGATCGATCTCCAACTCGACCGGGTGGCCGGCGATGCGGAGATTCTCAAAGCGGGTGCCGAGGAAGGAGATGGTCGGCACATAGCCAACGAGGGGGTGTTCGGTGATGGTCTGTCCCACGACGCGGTCGGCCGTGAGCACCTCCATCACATTGAGTCCTTCCACCACTGTAGTGGTTAAGGTCTCCCATCCTCTGCCCGGTTTGGGACTGCGATTGCCCGCTACATGGGAATATGCGGCGCTGAAGGACATGACCGTTTCAATCCGGAAACTATCCAAGCGCTGGTTGACGTAGCCGCCCTTCTTCGGGAGTTGCGAGTGGGCCTGGGGTGCAATTGTCTGGGAAACCGGAAGGTCTAGTTGGCCCGAAAGGACCACAGCTTCCGCATCGTACAGGTGAGTTCTTTCGTTCGCTTCGGACATGGGCTTACACCTTTCCAATTTAGGTTAGGGGAAGAACTTTATGGCGTCCCGGAGGACGCATCAATCGGTCAAACGAAGATCGAAGGCGTACCGGTCAATCACGGTGCGCTCTCCATGAGCACCGGCTCCGGAGACCACGAGGGAATAAGAGCCGCTTTGCAGCATGGCGCCCGGAATTACCAGGGAGAGCCGCTGAGCGCCGCCGTCGTTCTCGCTGGGGGCGGCCACCGCACCGGTCCAGGCTAGCTTTCCTTGTGGGTCATAGAGGTCGAGGCTGTAGGAGGCGTAGGCGTCCGGGCTGGACTGCGCGGGAAGATCGACCGGCAGTGCAACTCCGTGCAGGCGGTCGGCGGTGATGGCCATGGGAGCGCCGTCCCGCATAGCTCCGTGCAGCGGAGCCCAGGGGAGAAGGCGCGGCTGGGAGGTCGCTGCCCGCAATCCGGGATAGGTGACCAGATTCTGGTACCCGATGACCAGCAGCAAGCTGGCAAAGGCGGGAACGGCAAAGGAGGGCTGAAGCCAACTGAGCCACCACACCCGCCGTACCTGATCACGTCGTACCAGGAGCTTGCGGGATCGGGGCAGGGAAGGGACCGGCACCGCGCCGGTCAGATTAGGCAACTGGGCTTTGGCCGCCTCCACAAATGCGGCACCGGCGCGAAGATCAAGGGCGCACTCGGGGCAATCGAACAGGTGCTCCTCGAAGGCCTCGCGCGCATCAAGCGTCAACTCATCCAGAAGATAACGCTCGGCAATCATCTGTTGTATCGCTTCGCTATGATCCATTTTCTTCATCCCCATTACGGTCCAACCATGGATAGTGGCCGTGGCGGGCAAATCGTTTCAAATCCCTCATATATTTGTGCCCTGGGGCATCTGATTCCCCATGCGCTTGACGTACTCGGTCTTGAATTCCTGCTTGGCGCGATGCAACAGCACACGCAGATAGTCGCGGTCCACGCCATACTCCCGGCAGACTTGGTCGCGGTCGCGTTCGTCAATAAAGACGGCCTGCAAGAGCGAGCGGTCGCGCGGGTCGAGATCGAGCAGAATCTCCCGGACCTTATCCTTGATCTGCCCGGCAGCCGCTATCTCCAGGGCATCGGCGCCCTTGGCGGCCAGCTCCGGACGCCCTTCCTCATCCAGCGACTCGTTGCGGCCGCTGGAGCGGTAATGCTCAAAAAGCACATGGTTGCATACCGTATTCACGAAGGCGCCGAGGCGCTCCGGCTCTCGCAGGCCGCCGTCCTTGCGCACTACCGATAAAACGCGGGCAAAGGTCTCTTGGCGGACATCTTCAATGGCATGTGCGGATTGAAGCCGAGAGCGAAGCTTGAGATGGAGCAATTCCGTGAAATAGCCGACGAAGTGCTCCTGTGCCTGGGGGGCACCGGCACAGAGACTCTCCACATAGCCGGCATTGAATGAAGTGAATTGCAACGCAGACTCCGCCAGGGTAAGTGGCCAAAGTATAGCATTGCGGAGGTTGCCGGCGCACGAAACTTATGCGCCTTGGTGGAGGCCGAACCGGACGCCGCGCACCGTGGCCGCGGCGCGTTCCCGCATCCTTTCAGAGCAATAGCAGCCACAACAGCAAAATCAGTGACAAGTACAACCACGGCGATTTCAAAGAAATGTCCAACTTCGACTCTTTCCCGGCCAAAGCCTGGCGCTTACCAGGTTTTAATAATTCGCCTGGAGACAATAACTCCGGCCATAAAGCCGCCTGCTCCATCTGGCCGGAAAACAATTCCTGGCTACTCTCCCGGCCCGAATTCTCATAGCTCGCCTGTAGTTGACTCTGCATCGCCCTCACGCTCCCTCGATGACTTTATCCAGAAAGGATTTGGAAACAGGAATTATGCGGCGGTTCTTATGCCACCCTTGCATTGCCCTTTCCAGCAGACACGCCACTGCGGAGAGCGCCAGCCACGGGACAAGAAACCGGCTGCCGCTCATCCAGACAGCCACAGGCAGCGAGATCAAGAAACTTAGAGAGTAAAAGCAATCCATCAGGCAGCCCAACACGCCGGAGCCAAGGGTGGCGCGCAGGCGCGCAATCAGATTCCAGGGGCCGTTCTCCTTGGCCAGCAGATGAGCAATCCGCCAGACAGCCAGAGCGCACAGAGCAAAACGACCTGCAAAATTGATTTCGATCACCACAAAATTTCTCCCTCCTGGTGGCTGCAGACGGAACCCGCTCCGAATGGCGGGTCCCGTCTGCTTCTGGGGGAAGCCAGTCGATCCCTCTAACTCGTCACTCGCAGGCAAGAACCAGCCGGCGCGAATTTCGACCTCGATCTCACGCCGCTGCTTACGTTGATGCCCGGAGGAATCAGGATCACGCCATCCAGACTGTTTCCCCAGACCACAGGAGCACAAGGATCGTTGGTGGAAGGCGGCGTATTCCAAGACAGCACCGCTCGCACTTTCACCGTCTTTGCGCCTTTGCTGCCTGACCGCGCGTGCGCCAGAACATTCACCGGCAGAAAGACCTTGTACTCCAAACCGGCGGCAGGAAGACTGCTGAAGTCGTGCACCGTCACCGATGTTGTCCCCTCATACTGGAACCCCGAACCCCAGTCGGCCCAGAACACGACAAACTCCCTGCTGCCTGCCGTCATCGGCCCTCCAGCGTAACCGCTGCGCTGCTTCACCGTTAGCACGCCTGTCAGCCGGCTCGTATTCGCGTCCAGCCCGATATTGTTCAACTGTTCGTACGAGGTGTTTCTGTTGGTGTTCAGCCAGGCCTCAACCACGTCGGATAGATTGATCTCCGAAATGCCGGCAAGCCATTTCGATGGGTCCAGAGCAATCGCCGGTGAATTCACTGCCGTGTTCAGCAAGGCGGCCAGGTAGCGATGCGCTGGAACCGATGTGCCGGCATACAGTTGATGCAGCTCGGCCGCGCTCAGCTGCTTCGGCCTGGACGCCAGAATCGGCGGCGCGGAAAGGATCGCCTGCGCCGGATGATACGCCTTGTTTATCTTGTCGCTAAACTTCACCTTGTCCCCTGCCGGAATACCGGCGGTCGAGATAGGCCCCAAGGATTCCATATGCATCTGTACCGCCCGCGCATCGCTATATTCCGGAGCCCACCCCGGAGTATTCTCTTCGCGGCAGGTATCTTTTTCCGAGACGAGATGTAGTCCTGTTGCAGGCTTGTATGAAACCGCGCGCATATGATTTGGGGAAGCCATCAGCCAACCTCAAAACCAGCAAAATTTGATCTCGGCTTGTGCCTCATCCAAGTGCAACCACGCGCCCAGCCTGCGCTGTAACCACTTACTCAGCTGGATTGCATGGGCATTCAAGCCGCGGAACGCCGGCGCTCAGAGTCGCCGCACGACCTATAGTGCGAGCACACGCGCGATCGTTTCAACGTATTGTGGAAAAATACCGCGTGCAAATTACGGAATGGGGAAAAACTCGAACTCGAACCTGTAACCTGCTCCATGCCAAGGAGATAGAACGGAGCGGTAGCCGAAGAGTGGGGTGGTAGGAGAATAGGTCGAGAAAGAGGACCGATTCAATCCTTGGTGGGCTTCCAGCGGGATCACATCGCCGCGGGGACAAGCCGCGAAGTCAGCCTCTCCATCGATCTCCGCTCGCTGTCGAGCGTCAACGATAAGGGAATCCGCTCCATCCTGCCTGGAAAATGCACTCTGAGTCTGGGCAGCGCCCAGCCCCAGGAGATCACAGCCAAATCCGAAGCCGGCTTCTCCGTCAATGGTTTGCTGGAGCTGCCTGAATAACCTTTATTCTTGCCAATAGCGATATTGTTTGCTAATCAAATATATTGAAGGGGGGCCTTCCGGGCGGCCTTTATGGGTCGCCAAGCGGGCGTGGGGGCGTGGTAAATATATATATTTTCGCAGCAATGTGTTAGGTGTTAGACTAATTCTTCAATCTTGTGGGCCGGTGGGGTCAGGCGGAAGTGGTATAAAAACATCACCGGCTAGGGGAATTCATTCATGTGTCGAATAATTGTAAGGGGAGCAGGAATGCTAACCGATCGAGGCTATTATGAAAAATGCTTTTGAAGTTAGGAATCCCGATTTAAATCTGAGCCCAATGACCGGGATGACCAGGAAACACTACATCGAATGCGCCAAGTATGTACTGCAACGGGCATTCCGGCACGTGAAGTCCTTCGACTCGCCC
Source organism: Acidobacteriaceae bacterium (assembly GCA_003156235.1). GTDB lineage: Bacteria > Acidobacteriota > Terriglobia > Terriglobales > Acidobacteriaceae > Telmatobacter. The sequence continues at coordinate 15,629 of PMGP01000195.1, read as the reverse complement.
ATCGTGTTTCCGCATGTGCCGGGCAAGTCGTATCCTCAGCCGAATGCGCCGGAATGGCGTCATCGCTCCAACGAGTTCGAAGCACTGGAGAGGACCTTCAACCTGGCGGCCCCGCTGATCCACGTGGATCCCGAGGTCAGTATCGGCGGCATCAAGCTGCGCGATTACTACGCCCATCAGTTCTACAATGCGATGACGCCGGGGCATGTGAACAGCCTGCCCATGCCCGAGGACCTGCCGGACGCTACCTATCAGTTCACCTGCGAGTTCGGCGGCTTGGCGAAGACGCTGTTGCTGATGCCCGATGTTTTGTGGCCGTATCTGACCGAAAAGCAGCGTGATGAAATGGCCGTCACCATTTCCAAGTGGGCCCATCACCGCACCACGCAGAACAATTGGCGGCTATTCAATATCTGCGCGCTCTCATTCCTTAAGAAAAACGGATATGACATCGACGACGATCTGCTGAAAAATCACCTGCAGTGGGTCACCTCGTATCACGCGGGCAACGGCTGGTATCTGGAGCAGAGCTACAACTATTACACCATCAGTCTCTTCGTCGTTTACGGCACCATCTGGAGCCGTGCCTTCGGCCGCGAGCACTATCCGGAAATCGCTGCCGTGCTCGAAAATAGTTTCCAGGAACTGTTCAAAACGTATACCAGCTTCTTCGGCCGCAACGGCTATATCAACATGTGGGCCAGGAGCATCTGCTACCGCCTCTGGATTTCGGGCGGCTTCCCGGTGTCGTTCATGCTTGCCTCACAACCGCCGCTTGATCCCGGCTGGGCGAGGCGGCTCTGCTCCGGATCGATTCTGCAATTCATGGGGCGGGAAGACTTTTACGAGAACGACATTCCCAGCCTCGGCTTCTACCCCCACCGGGAATTTGCGATTCAAAGCTACAGTTGTTCTGCCAGCCCATTCATCATGTTCCTGCCCTTCATCAGCCTGGCGCTGCCGGAAGATTCTCCGTTCTGGACCGAGAAAGAGAACGATGGAATGTGGGAAGGCCTTGGAAGGCGCTCGAAACGGACCGTGCTCGAGCGGCCGGGTATCGTTCTGGTCAACCACGGCAGCAGCGGCGCTTCCGAGATCGTCTCCGGCAAAGTGTACGACGGCGATCACAACTACTCCAAGCTGGTGTTCAACACCCATTTCCCATGGGAAGATCACAATCCGAATGGCGGCACATCCCAGGAGTATAGTTTCCGCAGCCTGGATCCTCGCGATCTGCGGGGTGTGGACATCAATTTCTACCTCACAGGACGCGCGGTCGATAACGCTACATCCAAGAGCTCAGCCTACGTAACCTCGCAAAGCATTCTCTTCAACGGCGTTCGCGACGGCGTTCTGTATCGTCAATTGATCATGCGTAAACCGCCGAATAACGGAGTTGGATACATCATCGACCTCGCGGAGATCACGGTTCCCGGAGGTGTCATCCGCGTCGACCGCTCCCGGATGGCCTTCGAGCATGAGCTCACGCTCGGCCATTTCGGCCTGCCGCATTTCGGCGGGAAGAAGGCCGCGCTGCACACTTTCGAGGACGAGATGAAGAAGGGGATCACGGCCTCGATTCCGGGCAGATCGGTGGCGATGATCGCTTATAACGGCTGGGACACGATTCAGAGTCAGGTTCACAGCGGCTTCAATGCGGAAGCGGAGGAGAGCACTGTGCTGTTCGTCCATCGCCAGCGCGCCGCCAAGAGTCCGGCGATGGAATTGATGATTACGGCGATGCTGCACAAGACCGATGACACTCCATGGACGCCGGAAGAATTGCATCCGGTGAAGGCGATCCGGATCATGGAGGTGACTCCTTCCGGTTCCATCCTCGGTGCGGAGATCACGCTGGCGGATAACACGACACACCTGGTCGACTTTAAGAATATCGACGGGCTTAAGAACTGCTGATACAGTTGGAAAGGAAAACGAGTCTATGCAAGTTGAGACGATTGGACGGCGTAACTTTCTGAAGACCATGGGAGCAGCGGGTATGTTATCGACATTGCCGGAAGCGGCCTTCGGGTTGCACGCGGGTGGCGGGCATATTGCGCATGAGGTTGCCGCATCCGGCGCCGGCCAGGACACGATGCCGAAACACTCCGTCAAGTTTGCCGTGATTGGCCTAGACCATGCCCACATCATGGGCATAACGGCGGCCGTGATTCGCGGCGGCGGGGAGTTGGCCGCATTCTATTCGACGCTTCCCAGGGAGGTTGCCAACTTTCAGAAAATCTATCCCCAGGCGCGGCTGGCGAAGAGCGAGGACGAGATTCTGAACGATCCAGGGATCCAACTTGTGGCCGGCGCGTCGATTCCTAATTTGCGCGCGCCGCTCGGCATCCGCGTCATGAAGCACGGCAAGGACTATCTCAGCGACAAGCCGGCCATCACAACGCTGGAGCAACTGGCTGAGGTGCGCAAAGTTTCCGCTGCAACCGGAAAAATGTTTGCCATCATGTACTCCGAACGGTTGGAGGTGCGCGCTGCCGTCGAGGCCGGCTATCTGGTCAAGGCTGGGGCAATCGGCAAGGTGGTGCAGACGATCAACATCGCGCCCCATCAGGTAAACGCCCCCAGCCGTCCCGATTGGTTCTGGGATCCGGTGCAGTATGGCGGCATCCTGTGCGACATCGGATCGCATCAGGCAGATCAGTTTGTCTACTACACCGGTTCGACGACGGCTGCGGTCACTGCATCACAAATCGCGAATGTGAATCATCCCCAGCATCCGGAGTTTCAAGACTTCGGCGACATGATGCTGCAAGGCAATGGCGGCGCGGGATATGTGCGTGTGGATTGGTTTACTCCAGATGGACTGGGCGTGTGGGGCGATGGGCGGCTGTTCATCCTGGGAACCGAAGGCTATATCGAACTGCGCAAGTACATCGATATCGCCGGTCGGCCGGGCGGCAACCATCTGTTTATTGTGGACAAGAAGCAGACCCGCTACATGGATTGCAGCAACGTGGTGCTGCCCTTCGGGCCGCAGTTTGTCGCCGATATTGTGAACCGCACCCACACGGCGCAAGATCAGCAGCAGGCGCTGTTGGCCGCCGAACTGGTGCTGAAGGCGCAGAAGAGCGCGCGGCGTCTCAGCTTTACGGAGTAGGCCGCGGAAGCTGATGATCGTCGCGAAGGTGGCTATTTCATGAGAGTAGCGGGCAAGAGTACGGATTGGCCGCGCAGGACGTTTCTTAAAATGTCGGCGGGAGCGGTTGCCGCGGCGGGCTTTCCGGCGATTGTGCCGTCGAGCGTGATGGGACAGAAATCACCCAGCAACCGCATCAACATCGGAGCGATCGGAGTGGGCCGCATCTCCCGCATCCACGATCTGCCGGGAATTTGGAAGTACGACCAGGCGCGCATCATGGCGGTATGCGATCTCGACTCCAAGCGCATGGAAGAGGGCAAGGCGCTGGTCAACAGCTACTATGCCAAGCAGACCGGCAAGGACTACGACGGAGTAACCAGCTACCATAACTACCGCGAACTGCTGGCCAACAAGGACATTGATGCGGTGGTGATCAGCACACCCGACCATCAGCACGCGATTCTGGCGGTGGATGCGGTGCATGCCGGCAAAGACGTGTACCTGCAGAAGCCGGCATCACTGACCATTGCCGAGGGACGCGCTATGAGCAACGCGGTGATGGCGTCAGGGCAGATACTCCAGATCGGATCGCAACAACGGTCGTGGAAGCAGTTTCACCGGGCGTGCGAACTGGTGCGCAATGGCCGCATTGGCGTAGTCAAGCACGTGGAAATCGGCTTGCCGGGCGACCCCAGCGGTCCGGATGCGCCGCCCATGCCGTTACCTCCCAACCTCGACTACGACGCATGGCTGGGGTCCACGCCCGAGGTCTATTACACCGAGATGCGCGTGCATCCGCAGCAGGGTTTTGACCGCCCCGGCTGGCTGCGTTGCGAGCAATTCGGGGCCGGCATGATAACCGGCTGGGGCGCGCACCATGTGGACACGGCTCACTGGGGCATGAATACGGAGTACACCGGACCGGTAGAGGTGTGGGGCACGGCGAAGTTTCCAACGCACGGTTTATGGAATGTTCACGGTAATTTCCTGACCCATGGCCTCTATGCCAACGGCGTCACCATGGACATCAGCGGAGATTTTCCCAATGGCATCAAGTTCTACGGCAGCGAGGGATGGATCTTTGTGACCCGCGATGTTGAAGTTACCGCCAGCGATCCGAGTGGCAAGCCGCAGACCCTGCAACCGCTGATGGGCAGTGACGCCAAGATTCTGGAGAGCGTAATCGGAGCGGATGAAGTTCATCTGTATCAAAGCGATGACCAGCATGGCAACTGGCTGGAATGTATCCGCAGCCGCAACGCGCCCATAGCGCCTGCCGAGGTTGGGCACCGCGCGTGCTCAACTTGCCTGTTGCACCATATTGCGATGAAGACGGGGCGCAAATTGCACTGGGACCCGGTGAGAGAGCGCTTCCATCACGATGATGAGGCGAACAGCATGTTATCGCGTCCGCAGCGTTTTCCGTACGTGATGAGCCAGTAGAACCTGGCGAAATAAGCAGATGGACAACCTGCTATTCTGAAAAAAGGATTCTTTAAGGGATGAGTAAGCTGGCAAGAATGAATTCACCGTCGCGGTCGGTACCTACAACTCGCGGAATCAAGCGCATCGACCTGGCCTATGTTCAGTTGGCGTCCAGCGAGAGCGCGCGGGATATCAATCGTGATGTGGTTTTGGAGATCATTCGTTCCCAGCAGCCTGTATCCCGAGCGGACCTGGCGCGGGCCTCCGGCCTGCAACCCAGTACAGTCTCCTCGATTGTCGAGCAACTCATCAACGAAAAATGGGTAAAGGAAGGCGCCATTGAACGGCGGCCTCGCGGCAGGCACCCTACGCTGCTCGCGCTCAACGACGGGTTGGTGATTCTGACTGCCGATATACGGCCCAAGCAGGCCATTATCGCGCTTCTCGATCTGAACGGACGATTTCTAGCGCGCGAGGTTGTGCCACTTGTCTCGGACCCCGAGAGCACCATCAGCAAAATTATATTCTGCATGAAAACCATGCGCGCAGCCCACCCCAATCGCTCCTTTGATGGAATCGGCATTAGTATGCCGGGCCGTATTGATTCGGAATCGCAGCGTCTTATTCTTGCTCCCAATCTGAAGTGGGTCAACTACGACATCAAGAGCGTCATCGAAAAAGAGATGCGGCTACAGGTTGAGCTGACCAACGCCGCCAATGCAGCCCTGCTTGCGGAGCTATGGTCAGGCAGGCTTGACGGCATTCGTGATGCGGTGTTAATCACGGTTTCGGAGGGCGTTGGCGGGGCTATTCTAGCCAACGGGCAGATTGTCACCAGCCGCAGCGGCCTGGCCGGCGAGTTTGGCCACAGTCCAATTGACCCTTCCGGCCCCCTGTGCGGCTGCGGACAGCACGGATGCTGGGAGGTCTTTGCGTCTTCAAATGCGGCGCTTCGGTACTACGCGGAAATACGCCCTGATCATGCGCCAGTCAACATTCATGAATTGCTCCGCTTGGCCGAAGAAGAAGATCCTGCTGCGATAGCAGCCCTGACTCGGCAGGCCGCCTGCCTGGGACGCGGCCTGCGATTGGTTACCGCCGCGCTCTCCCCGGAAGTGATTCTGATTGCAGGCGACATTACTTCGTCGTGGGCTCGCTTCGGTCCCACGATTCAAGCCGAATTGGAAGCCACCATGCTGGCCGGGAGCGCGCCGAAGTTGGAAATCACCAACGACGGTGAATTCGCCAGGCTGCGTGGAGCCGCGGCGGTTGTCCTGCAGCGCCATTCGGGCTATCAGCGGTCCGGTGCAAAAGCAAAAAGAGCTAAAACTCCGCATCCAACAAGAACTTAGCGCGGCTCAGAGCATTATATTTTGGACGTAAAGAATAGGCTCAGGGCAATTCTTCTCCCCTGAATATTTGCCGCAAACGTGTGCCGGAAAGCGCGAGCTGTCAAGCAGACTGCTGGGATGTGATACTCCGGCTGCAAGGTATGAAAATCGACAGAAGTGGGCGCTTTAAAAGCACTGCGAATATTAGAAACCTAACAATACATGGAGGATATGGCCAAAATACAGGCCTTCATCCTGTCCCGATGGGTCTCCCTGCTTTGATATGGGTCTTGAAAACGGCTCAATATTGACCAACCCATGGTCCAGCAAAGAAATTATTTGATTATTTCGATTTTCTTCTTGACAATGCTCCTGAATCGCTACTATAGTTCGAGTCGCCAACTAAATCTCCTTGGCACCGATTTCTAGTTCTTGGTGTGGGCGGTTTTCCGGCCAATTACGATCTCCAGGTTGAATGGAATCAAAAGTTACGGCGGATTCAAGGGTCGAACCCCGCAAATAGCGTCGCGGAGTTTGGCGGAAATGAAGTCAATTCACAGCTTCAGGAGGAAATCATGTTAGGAAGGCCAGATATGAATCATCGATTCAAAGCAGGTGCAATCGGAGTCCTGCTGATGGCGGTTATACTTCTCGCGATCGGTTTCGGGAGCAGCACCGCAAATGCCCAGGTTCTTTACGGAACACTGGTAGGCAATGTGACGGACGCCACCGGCGCTGCAATCGCGGACGCAACCGTGGTGGCCACCAATACCGGGACCGGCATTGCAAAAACAGTGGCATCTGATCAGACGGGAGTTTACCGTGTCTCTAACCTTGAACCAGGTGCGTATAAGGTGTCGATTACGGCAAAATCCTTCGCCACCACCGTTGGGACAGGCATCGAAATTCTGCCCAACAATGAGCGGCGCTTTGATGTCACACTTCAGCCGCAGTCAGTCGGGCAGACGGTGCAGGTAACTGCGGCGCCGGCCGAGCTGCAAACCGACAACGCAGTACCCACGAACGATTTGGAAACTGCGCAAGTGCAGACTCTCGTTACATCCGCGGGAATCAATATGCGCAACTTCCAAAGCCTGTTTGAGGTTCTTCCCGGCTTTTCGCCGCCAAACGAACAACACTCGGAATCGGGCAATCCCGCCGATACCATGATGTTCAATGCCAACGGCGTGTCTGGCAGCAACAACAGCACCCGCATCGACGGTGTCAGCGATATATATGCATGGCTGCCGGAGATCACTGCGTATACCCCGTCGACCGAGGCGATCGCTTCTGTCAACGTGGTGACCAACAGTTTCAATGCCGAGCAGGGATTCGCCTCCGGCGCCGCTGTCAGCGTCACTACCAAGTCTGGAACCAACACATTCCACGGCGCAGCTTGGGAATATAACATGATCAGCGCCCTGCAGGCGAAAAGCCCCTTCTTTGCCGCAACGACATTGAACAAGGGCGAGATTCCCAAGTATATTTTGAACCAGTTCGGCGCCAATTACGGCGGCCCGATCAAGAAGAATAAGGCTTTCTTCTTCGGAAACTGGGAACGCACAAGGCGCGCGCAACAGGTAGCCGGTTACCAGACGGTTCCTACCGCGGCGATGCTCGGGGGCGACTTCTCGGCCTTTACCACCCCCATCTTTGATCCAAGTACGGGCAATTCCAGTGGCGTTGGCCGCAAACAAATCAGTTGCGGAGGAGTTGCCAACAAGATTTGTCCCGGCACCCTCACTAATTATGGCAACAAATCAGACACCAACCAAGCCGCAGCTGAGATGATTTCACTGCTGGAATCGAATAGTGGTGCGGATTTGCCGAATTTATCGGGCGGCGCCGGCATCACCGGCACCAACATCAGCAATGACTTCTATGGCGGCGCAAACGCCGAGTATACTCGTGACAACGTCGATACTCGCGTTGATATTAACCCCAGCGGCAAGAGCACATTCTTCGGACGCTATGGGTTTCAAAAGACAAACATCTTTGATCCCCAGACGCTGGGAGCGGCAGGCGGCACCACCTTCGACGGCGGCCAGCCGGGAACCGCGCCGAGCCTGATTCAATCGATCGGCCTGGGCGGCACTTATGCCTTCCGGTCCAACTTGCTCCTGGATGCCAACGCCGGCTATCTGCGGCAGGGAATGAGCGCCAAGAACAGCGATATCGGAACAGATTGGGGAACCAGCCAATTCGGGATTTCCGGAACCAACACCTGCCCTCTCTGTGGCGGACAGCCGGGCTTCTTCTTTAGCGGTCCCTCGAATCTGGGAAATCAAAATCGCTCTAATCCCTTCCAATTCCGGGATAACACCTACGTCTCCGCGGTCAACCTGAGCTGGGTCAAGGGGAAGCACTCCACTCGTTACGGCATGGAGTACGACCGCTTTGATATTAACCACTTCCAGCCGCAGAACACCTACGGACCTCGCGGCGGGTTCGATTTTACCGGCGGCCTGACCGCCTGCAACACTAACTGCACTTTGTTCAATGGGACGACGGTAACTACTGGTGCCAGCGCGAACGCGCTTAACTCCTGGGCGCAGTTTCTGCTGGGCGTTCCGACTATGGTTCAAAAGGACACCCAAACCGCGAGTCCCGGCACGTCTCGCGAGCGCGTCTGGGCCTTCTATGCCCAGGATCAGTGGCAGGCAACGGAGAAGCTCACGGTCAACATCGGCGTTCGCTACGAGTACTATCCAATCTCCACCCGCGACCATACGGGGCTTGCCATCTTCCATCCTTCCGATGGAAACATCTATCTGGGTGGCGTCGGCGGAAATCCTGAAAACGCCGGAGTCTCCGTTGGAAATGGAATGATTGTGCCGCGCTTTGGCCTGGCGTACCGCATCGACCACAAGACGGTAGCCCGCGCCGGATACGGATTGTCCGTCAACCCCGACAGCTTCCGCAACGTGCTGACTACCTTCCCGAACATCGTTTCACAGACATATCAGACCTCAACTTATTCCTGCGCTTTCACCGGCAGCACCAGCACCTCCTACGGCTGCGACACGATGAATGGAGACGGCATTCCCACTTTCACTCAGGCGCCGCTTACGACTCTTCTGACCACAGGCAAGGTTGCCGCTAACAGCCTCGGTACTCCCGGTCACCTGGGCACCATCTCGCTCGTCACGCTGCCGTTGAATTACAGGCGCGGATATTACGAGAGCTACAATGCGGCATTGGAGCGCGAGCTTCCGTACGCAACCACCTTGAATGTTACCTACGTCGGCGAATTCATCGTCCGGGAAGTTCCGGGCATCAACATCAACGCAAACCAGGCGCCGGGACAAACAGCCGCCCAAGAGCCTTACAACGCCTTGTATGGCATCAACGCCAGCATCACCTCGGAAAATCCGCAAGGAACCGGACACTACAATGCCCTGCAAGCCCAGGCCAAGCATAGGTTCGCGGGCGACAGCAGCGTGGGAGTGAACTACACATACTCCCGTGCCATCAACGATTACGGAGATCAGTCCGACGGTGAATCGTCGATGCTGGTCCCGATGACCTCACAGCCTTACTGGCATCTCAACAAGTCGGTGGCGGGCTTTGACCGGACGCATAACCTCCAGGCATTCGGAAACTATAAGCTTCCCTTCGGAAAAGGTCAGGCCTATATGCAGACCGGCCCCGCGGGGTACATCCTGGGTGGCTGGGAGTTGGACGGCGCCTTGAGCCGTGAGAGCGGTATGCCCTTTACGCTTGCGGCCGCCACAAGCTCTCTTGGTCCCAGTGCCACTAGCAGCACGCAATTTGCTCAATACGTCGGCGGTCAAAAGATTATCGGCCAATACGGCGCCGGCAAGCAATACGTGAGTAATACCGCTTACGTCGACCCCAAAACCATCACCGGCTGGACGCCTGGCTTTGGAAACGCGGGAAGAAACCCGCTTCGCGGACCTGGATTCACCAACCTGAGCCTCAGTATGGCTCGGACCATCAGGTTCACGGATCGGTATAACCTTGTCTTCCGCGCCGATGCATTCAACGTGTCCAACACGCCTCAGTACAACCCGCCATCAAACTCATCCTCATCAACATCAATTGCCTATCAAACGTCCTACGCTGCTTCCGGATTCGGACAAATTACGAGCGTGGTAACCAACTCCAACCGCGAATTGCGCTTCTCGGGTCGAGTAACCTTCTAATCGACAATTCGCAGTNNAGTACTGCGGTATCCGGAGGCAAGCCATCCTACAACCGTGTGAAGCGAAAGATTTGGCATATTGTTTGACAGGCGCTTCATATCGCTAGCTAGTATCCAGAGTTGCATGAGGAAGGCAGACCATGACCGACCAGCAATGGAAGACGCTCGTCGCTGTCGTTCGCGGAGAAGCCATCCGTCCTCTCCCGACAGCATTCATCATCGATAGTCCTTGGCTCCCCAATTGGGCGGGGCACTCGATTCTGGATTACTTCACCGACGAACGCATTTTTTTAGAAGATAATCTCAAGGCCATCCGCACCTTTCCGGAAGCGATTTTTATGCCGGGCTTCTGGTCCGAATATGGGATGTGCACGGAACCCTCGGCCTTCGGTTCGGTCTCCATCTGGGGCGAGAACGAATTCCCCTTTGCCAGAAAAGTTCTGCACTCGCCGTCCGAGGTCGAGCGTCTGGAAATACCCGATCCGCGCAAACATGGTATGTTGCCCTTCGTGATTAAGCGTCTCCAGCACTTGCAGCCGGAGATTGAAGCGGCTGGCCACAAAATCCGCTTCGCGGTGGCCCGCGGTCCGCTCAATATAGCCTCATTCCTGATGGGAACGACGGAGTTTTTGGAAGCGCTGAAGACAGAACCGGAGCTGATGCATCATCTGCTCAATATCGTCACGGACTTTTTGGTGGACTGGATCGCGGTGCAGCGCGAGGCATTTCCATCAATTGACGGCATTTTTTTGCTCGACGATATTGTCGGATTTGTGAGCCGCCGCGACTTCGAGATCTTCGGCGTGCCCTATTTGCAGCGCGCATTCAATGCGGACGTGAGCGTGAAGTTCTTCCACAACGATGCGCCGTCGAAGGCCAGCGCGCCTTTGCTGGAGACGGTGGGGATCAATTTGCTCAATTTCGGCATGCAATACAAACTGGCGGAGATGAAGGCCTGGACGAACAACAGGATTGCGCTGATGGGAAACATTCCTCCGCGCGATGTGCTGGCCGAAGGAACGCCGGCTGATGTGAAGCGCTCGGTCAGGGAGATGCTGAACGCTCTCGATGACCGCTCGCGCTTGATAATTTCGTGTGGTGGAGGAATGCCCCCAAATGCGCCCACAGAGAATATCAAAGCATTCATCTCGACGGTGGCAGAGGAGACCGGGTAGGCGGCGTTCGAAAGGAGGGGAGGGTTCAGGCGCCTTCGGTTATATCTCCAGCTTCGGCCCACCTTACTCTCCAACAATGGGTGCGCGCTCGCTGCAATTTGGCGGACGCTTCCAGTTCTAGTTGGTTGATTGTTAGTTTTCGCTTCAACCCGCGCCGGAGTTTGCACAAGCCTCCCCGGCGCGGATTTTCTTTTTTGCTCTTGTGGAGTTCTCGCGAGTTGTCTTCTCGGCTAATCACAAGGTGGCGCGTTGGGCGCTCACCAGGGCGCGAATGAACTCCGGCGTCGAACCGCAGCAGCCTCCTAAAAATGAGGCGCCCGCATCGCGCAGGGCTGCATAGTGCGAAGCAAAAAACTCCGCCGATGGGCCGTAGCGAACGGCTGTCCCCTCCATGGTGGGCAGTCCAGCGTTCGGCTTGATCCAAATAGGCAGGTCGCAGGCCGCGCGCAATCGTCGGCAGATGAGTATAGCCTGTTCCACGCCGACGCCACAGTTTGCGCCGACCGCGTCTGCTCCCGCCTCCACCATCGCCTCGGCCACGGACTCCGGCGTCGCGCCCATCATGGTGCGGTCCTTGTTCTTGCCGGAATCGAATGCGAAGGAAACAATAACCGGCAGTCCCGTGCGCCGAGCCGCGTCTACTGCCAAGCGCGCCTCCTCGACGTCGCTCATCGTCTCCACCAGCAGTGCATCCACGCCCGCCGCGGCGAGCGATCGAGCCTGCGCGGCAAAGGCCGCTGTAACTTGTTCGCTATCGATCTCGCCCGAGAGCAGCATCTTGCCCGTAGGCCCGATGGAGGCAAAAACCAGCGCCTCGACTGCCGCATGTCGTGAGAGCGCGACACCGGCGCGATTGATTGCGTCCAGATCATCCTCAGTGCTGCCGTGCATCGCAATTGCGTTGGCGCGAAAGGTGTTGGTGAGAATGACCTGACTGCCCGCTTCCACATAGGCGCGCGCTACCGCTTCCACGCGCTCGGGGTGGGTCAGGTTCCAGGTGTCCGGTATCGTGCCGGGGGGCAAACCGCGCACCTGTAACTCCGTTCCCCAGGCGCCATCGGTGATCAGCAGGCCGTTCGCCAGCCACTCGCGCAGGCGGCTCATACTTTCCCCCCTTTGCGTGCCGCCCACAACGCGGCTTTCACACTTCCCTCAATCGGGGACTCATTTGGTTTGCGCAGATCAGGCATGCTAACTCCGATGAATCCGTGGATGGCGATGAGCAGAGCAATGATATTCTCCGCTGCGGCATATGCCAGTATACCGCCGTATTCGCTGGAACGATGAAGAGTCATGCCGGAAAGGCGATGCAGTCGGCGAACTCATCCTGGAAGCCGGGGTCGGCGGCAAGACTCACGTGCTCGATCTTGGGCAGGGCGGGTTCGCCTGCGGATAGAAGCAAAATCTTGGCTCCGTGCAGCGCTGTGTTGCCGCTGACATAGATGCGTTCGATGGGCGCCTCGATCAATCCGATGCCGATAGCGCTTTCGGCCTGCAC
>PMGP01000195.1:0-2918 GCA_003156235.1 Acidobacteriaceae bacterium | reverse complement strand
TTCGCCAGTTGCAGTTCGCGAATATCAGCCTGATAAAGAATCACCGGGGCCTTTACCGGAAACTGCTTTGTGCGATTGGCCACGCGTCCGGACGGCAGAATCGCTCCGCATTTCAAGCCTGCGGCCACTGCATCCACGAGGCCGCTGCCGCAGATGCCCCGAGCCTCCACGTCTCCGATCACGGTGGCGCGCATCTCGCCATGATCGAGCCAGACGCGCGAGATGGCGCCCGTAGCCGCTCGCATTCCCATCCTGATCGAGCCGGCTTCAAAGGCCGGTCCCGCCGCTGTGGAGGCGCAGACAATGCCTTCGCGGTTGCCGATGGCAATCTCGCCGTTTGTGCCCAGGTCCACCAAGGCAAGCAATTCCTCGCCGCGTGAAATGCCGGCGGCAAGAATTCCAGCAAGAATATCCGATCCTACAAAGCCGCCCAGACAGCGCTCAAAGCGAATGCTACATCTCGCAGGCAGCGGCCAGCCCAGCTCTTGCGGCCTGAAACACCGCGCCTCGAGATGGGGAGAATGAAACGGCGTGTGCGAAAGCGGCTCTACGTCGAGCCCGCAAAAAAAATGATACATCACCGTGTTTCCGACCAGGACTACCTCGACAATCTCCTCTTCGTGGCTGCCGGCCAGCTTGGCGATCATTTGCCGCAGAGCAACGCGCGCCACCGTGGTCAGGTCGGCTCCCTGCAAAGCCGCGCGAATTCTGCTCATCACATCCGACCCGAACGATGCCTGTGGATTAAGAGCGGTCTCAACGCCGAGAACTCTTCCCGTAGCCAGATCGATCATCTGCGCGGCGATGGTCGTTGTGCCCAGATCGATGGCAATCCCCAGGCCTCGCTTGCCCGCGCCGGAGAGGCTGGAGTTATCCGTAAGAATATCCATGCGCCACTGGCCGCACTCGAGAACCAGCGGCGTCTCCGCATGAGCCTGGCAGGCAAGACGCCATCCATCGGCGAGTTCGTCTACGGAAAAAACCGAACGGTCGGGACTGGTAATCGAAAGCGATCCTTCGAGCACGCGGACGCGGCAACCGCCGCAGAGAGCTGTTCCTCCGCATGGGAACTCAACGCCCAGTTCCGGCAGCGCCGATGCGAGCGCGGCACCGCGCGGAATTTCCACCACCACCGACGATGGCTCCAGTTGAACCCGCACCTTATCGCCGCTCATATCGCTTCCACGATGGATACTCCCAGCGAGCCTTGCACGACCGCGCCTGGGGGCACAACCAGAAACTCCGCCGCATTCCACTCTCCATTCACAAGGCGCTCCAGCAGCGCGAGTGACCCAGGAATTTCTTCAAAGCGCCACCCCTCCTTCTCCGCTTCAACGCGAGCTTGGATGCGGAAGTCATCCTCGGATTCAACCCCGGTGGAGATATAGGTAAGCCCGGAGTAGTTGCGGCGAAAGGCCCGGAATTGCTCGAAGAGATAGTTTCCGTTCTCTTCTCCATACTGGGCAATCAGTTCCACGCGGCTGCGCCGCTCGCCAATCTTGTTTTTATCGGAAGCATCGGCCGGCTGCAGAGCCTGCTCCGGCGTGGAAAACTCGACCCAGCCGGGAGAGCGGAAATAGACGCCGGGATGGGCATCGAAATAATCCTGATAACGATGGCGGTCGCCCATCAGCAGGCCGATGCAATCGTGCGCGCGCGGCAGAACGAGCGGCGTCTTTCCCGCGCGCAGTCCTTCGCATCCTCGGCCGCAGAGCGCGTATCCCAATAGGATGGCGTCATACCCGCCCTCGTCCGCCGCATCGATTCGCTCTTGCAAGTGCGGACGCATCGACGCGCCCAGATCGTGCAGGCCCATCGGCAAAATCTCCAGCTCAATCGCGTGGGGAGAACGGGAGATTGTGCTGTTCATCTCCCTCGTGAGAACCTGGCAACAGATCGCTTTCAAGCGCATGGCTCCCCCCGAGGAAATCTCCCATCCCGCGTGCGGCGCAACAGTGTGAATCAACTATAGGCCATAACTCGCTTTATCTTCTCACGCTACTCGAAGGAGATTTCTTACCAGGCCAACCGCGCCGCTGGCGTTCTCGCTGTAGCCATCCGCGCCGATCTCTTTGGCATACTGCATGGTGACGGGAGCGCCGCCAATCAGCACCTTCACTTGAGTGCGCAGCCCCGCGGTCTGCAATGCATCGATGGTTGTCTTCATGACCGGCATGGTCACCGTAAGCAATGCCGACATGCAAACAATCTGAGGTTTTCGTTCCTCCACCGCAGCCACAAACTTTTCCGGCGAAACATCGGTGCCCAGATCGATCACCTCGAATCCGCTGCCTTCCAGCATGGAGCCTACGATGTTTTTGCCGATGTCGTGCAGATCGCCCTTGACCGTGCCGATCACCACTCGCGTGGACAGCTTTTCGCCGGCGGCTGTCATCAGCGGGCGAAGCAGTTCCAGAGCACTCCTCATGGCGCGGCCTGCCAGCAGAAGCTCGGGGACAAAGTATTCTTCGGCCTCAAACAGCCGGCCAACTTCGTCCATTGCCGGCACCATGGATTCGGAAATCAACTGCAACGGCGCGGCGCCAGCTTCGAGCGCGTCCTGCGTAGCCGAGTGCGCTTTTTTTGCATCACCGTTGAGAATTGCATCGTAGAGGCCGTTCGACTGCGTCATGTTTCTTCACCTCAAATCGTCATTGAAACCGGAATCCAGCATCCAGCCTACTCCAGGCAGCCTCGAAAAACTACTGCGTTCGCGTGGATCGTCGAACTCAGCGTGCTCCAGTTTGCCCAGCCTGTTTATCTTTCCGAACAAAAACTGCTGTCATCCTGAGCGAACGGGGCCCCAGGCGTACTCTTCAGCCTTTCCGGGGTCCCCACGAACAGGTCTTCGTTCGTGGGGTGGAGGTTGGGGGTGGTGAGTCGAAAGCCTGCCCTGAGCGTAGTCGAATGGGGATCTG
>PMGP01000007.1 GCA_003156235.1 Acidobacteriaceae bacterium | reverse complement strand
GGCTGGCCTCATACCGCGCAAAAAAAATCACGCGCCGTGCCTTCTCCGTATAGCGTTCGAACATCAGGACCTCCCTTGTTCCAACTTACCTCGGCTAATTCAAACTTGTGTAAACTTGCTGCAACTTGCCGCTTCCTATGATTAGACTCGGTTTCCGCACGAAACGGCGCATTTTTCGCTAAATCTTTCCGGCTCTCGGTCCCGTTTGAGGAGTATACACTGGAGGCGCGGACAACGGGCCGGTGGACAGTTTTCCCGCTTCCAGGCGCAAGACTCGCGTCGAGCGCGCGGCCAGGTCCATGTTGTGCGTAACTAAAATCGAGGTAAGGCCGTGGCTCTCGTGCAGCCTCTCGATGAGGTCGAAGACGCGACTGGCTGTGGCCTCGTCCAAGTCGCCGGTGGGCTCGTCAGCTAAGAGCAGCCGAGGATTGTTGACCAGCGCGCGGGCCAGCGCCACGCGTTGCTGCTCGCCTCCGCTCAACTCGCCAGGCCGATGACCGCCGCGATCTTCCAGGTCCACCTCGCGGAGCCAGTTGGTTGCCGTGGCCAGCGCATCCCGCTTGTTGACGCCGCGAGCCAGCAGCGGCATGGCGACGTTTTCCAGGGCAGTGAACTCCGGCAGCAGGTAATGAAACTGCCAGACGTAGCCGATCTCGCGATTGCGAAAGGCCGCGGCCTCCTGCTGCGAGAGCTGGGCGACGTTGACCGAGACGCAGGTGACGGTGCCGGCGGTGGGCGCATCCAGAGCGCCGAGAATGTGCAGCAGAGTGCTCTTGCCCGCGCCGGATTGGCCCACGATGGCTACCATCTCGCCGGGCTGGACATCGAGGCTAAGTCCCTGGAAGAGGGTGAGCGCGCCGCGCGCGGTGGTGTAAGTCTTTTCCAGATTGCGAACCTGAATGATGGGGGGGATGATGGGAGCCTGGCCGGATTTTGCGCGCGGCTTCGTCTCCCGCGCGGGGCGGGCGGTCTGGTGCGCGTCGGCTGGAGAAGTTTGCGGCATCCGGTTAAGGCTATTTTATCGTTTGGAGCTGTTGATGCCGTGCGAGCCGGGATTCTTTCGTAATCATGGGTGCTTTGAATGAGGCAACGTGCATACAATTGTGCTAACATGTCTTCGAGGCATAATCATGGCAACTCTGAAGGTCAGCAAAACTCGCTCCAGCGCCGGCGTCAAGAACGCGGGACAGGGGTACCTTGGCAAGCAGACACGGACGGGCAACTCCTTAGGCTTCCGCTTTGAGAGCGCACTGTTTCGCAGTCATCCGGAGTTCAACGGCGCGGTGAGGGCGCACGTCATCGCGCCCGGACAGATGCTGGTCTCGGCCATGACTCCGAGCAGCGAAGAGCGCGAAGAAACCGACCCGGTGTTGGAAGCCTTTCTTGCGTTCCTGGCGAAGGACATGGAAGACCATCCTGATTCAATTCGACCGTTGGATGAAAATATGTTCAAACGAGCAGAGGAATTGACCAAAGGAATGATTGTAAACATGGATGAGGATCTCGGTGACGAGGTACTCATTTAGATGATTGCCCATGGCTGGAAGCTGTACGTACACCATCGATTTGAACGCCAGTACAGGCTACTGGTTGAAAGTGTGGGTGTGCTGGCCGCGAAAGACCCTCTTGGTTACCAGCAACAGCCGTTGGCGAAGTTATTGTCCGCAGTCCAACGCCTGATCTTCGATGCGATTCCGCGTAATCCCAATGCTCCGGAGTTCCGTCAAGGCAACACTTTGGGTGAGAATAACCGCCAATGGTTCCGGGCCAAATTTCATCAGCGCTTTCGGCTCTTCTTTCGCTTTTCCAGCAAAGAAAAGGTCGTTGTCTACGCCTGGATGAACGATGAACGGACGCTGCGCAAGTCCGGTTCCAGGACGGACCCGTATCACGTCTTCCGCGGCCTGCTCGAAGCGGGCGATCCTCCGGCCACAATGGAGCAATTGCTGGCGCAGGCCAAGGAGTTAAAAAATTGAGCAGGAGCGTTCCTTTTCAATACGCGGTCTTGTTCGGCGAGGCGATCCAGGCGGCGAAGCTGGACCAGGCTTCGTCGCCCAGCAGTTGCGTGGCGGGGAGAGTGCGCGCGGACCGATCTTTGCGCAGCTCATCGTAGAGAAAAGCATCGTCGAAGCCGGCGCGGGCGGCGTCGGCGGCGCTGGCTCCGTAATAGAGGTCGTCAATGCGCGCCCAGTAGGCCGCGGCCAGGCACATGGGGCATGGCTCGCAACTCGAATAAAGCTGGCATCCGGCCAGCGAAAAGGTTCCCTGCCCCTTCGAGGCGGCACGAATGGCATTCACTTCAGCGTGCGCCGTGGGGTCGTTCGCGGCGGTCACCGTATTCACGCCCTCGCCCACGATGCGGCCGTCGCGCACAATCACGGCGCCAAACGGTCCGCCCGCGCCGTGGACCACATTTTCGGTGGCCAGCGCGATGGCGCGGCGCAGAAACTCGGGATTTGCCGGTGACGGCATCGCTGACTTGCTCCTGGGTTGCTTGAAAGGCCAGTAAAAATATAGCACAGGCGAAGAGACAGGGGTCAGAGATCAGGGGTCAGGGGTCAGCCGTGAGTTTGGATGGGCGCACAATCCTACACACCGGTTTCACATTCCACGCTCTCCAGGAATAGCCTAGAATTTCGCTATGGCTGCTGCCTGCTCTTCGCTGGAAGATTTGAATTCCCGCATCGTTGCCTGCGAGCGCTGCAAGCGGCTGCGCGCGTACTGTGCCGAGGTGGCGCGGGTCCGCAAGCGTGCTTATTTGGAGTGCGAGTACTGGGGCAAGCCCGTGCCCTCGTTTGGCGACTCGCGGGCACGGGTAATGGCGCTGGGACTGGCTCCGGGCGCGCACGGCTCCAATCGGACGGGAAGAATGTTCACCGGCGACGGGTCGGGATATTTTTTCTACCCGGTGCTGCATGAGGCCGGATTTGCCTCGCAACCCCTGGCGGTGAGCCGCGACGACGGCATGAAGCTCACCGATTTGTGGATTAGCGCGGTGGTGCGGTGCGCTCCGCCGGCTAACAAGCCCGCGACCGAGGAGCTGCGCAACTGCGCTCCCTTTCTTGACGAGGAGATCGGCCTGCTGAAAAATCTACGCGTGGTGGTTTGCCTGGGCAAGATCGCTTTCGACGGATTTCTGGCGCACGCGCGGCGGACGGGTCAGATCACTTCGCGCACGGGCATGAACTTCGCGCACGGCGCGGAGTTTACTTTGCCGAATGGCGTGACGGTGATGGCCAGCTATCATCCTTCGCAGCAAAACACCAACACCGGGAAATTGACGAAGCCCATGCTGTTGGAGATTTTTCAAAAGGCGCGGAAGCTGGCGGGGTTAAGCTGAGCCGTACTGAGCGTAAACTGAGAGACGTGATGGACAAGATTGCGAAAGACATTTTGAAGGAATTACTTCCGGCGGAGAAGGACATTGCGCCGGTGGCGAGTGCGCGGGCTAAGGGACAGAAGACTGCGTTGCATCTGGATCACTGGACTTCAGCCGTTTTATTGGAGCGGGCGGCGTACCTGCACAAGATGGCCACGCAGGGCGACGGCTCGGCCGGCGAGACACTGAAGGAGTATCCACTGCATTGCGCCATGCTCTCGTTTCGCAGCCGCGATGGCGAGGCCGAGGTGCATGAAAACTTTGCCGATGTCTTCTATGTGCTGGAGGGGCGGGCCACGCTGGTGACCGGCGGCACGGTGGCGGGCGCTCGGCTGACGAAGCCGGGCGAGACGCGCGGGACCTCGATTGAAGGTGGAGTGCGACAGGAGCTGCGGGCGGGCGATGTGGCGCACGTGCCGGCGGGCTTATCCCATCAGATGCTGGTGGCCGGCGAGCAGACGGTGACTTGCCTGGTGTTGAAGGTGCAGGAGAATTTGTAAAGACGGTACGCCCGGATTTCCTTAGCTATCCAGAAACTGAAAACCCCAGGTCTCAGAATCGAGATCCGGGGTTTTTCTTGGATCATTCACGATATAGCGAAAGCCGCGGCTTCAGCCCGCTTTTTCCAGCAGGCAGAGGGAGAGATCCTTGCGCTCGACCATGTCGCTGGTGATTTCCAGGTCGCGGACTCTCTTGTTGTTGGGCAGGTGGTACATGAGGTCGAGCATCAGCTCTTCGAGGATCATGCGCAGGCCGCGCGCGCCAATTTTGCGGGACAGTGCTTCGCGAGCGATGGCGGCGATGGCTTCCACGGTGAAGTGCAGGCGGACGTTCTCGAACTCAAAGAGGCGCTGATACTGCTTGAGGATGGCGTTGCGGGGCTTGGAGAGAATCTCGATCAGCGCCGACTCGTCCAGCTCGTCGAGGATGCCGACGACCGGCAGGCGGCCGACAAACTCCGGAATCAGGCCGTACTTGATGAGATCCTGCGGCTCGGTACGGCGCAGCAGCTCGGTGTCGCGATGGGAACGGGTGGTGGCGGAATCGGCCTCGGCATCCATGGCCTTGAAGCCCATCGCCTTTTTGCCCACGCGGCGGCCTACGACGCGCTCCAGGCCGACAAAGGCTCCGCCGCAGATGAACAGGATGTTGGTGGTATCGACGGCGGTAAATTCCTGATGAGGGTGCTTGCGCCCGCCTTGCGGCGGCACGTTGGCCACGGTGCCTTCGAGAATCT
>PMGP01000201.1 GCA_003156235.1 Acidobacteriaceae bacterium | reverse complement strand
GCCGCCTGAACAATGTGCATGACAGCCTTCGCGGTCCGCGTACTTAGGTCAGACGCTATTTGATTTCGGAAGGAGATAGATTTCAATGCCGGAAACTGCCATCGCCACAGCCTTTGTGCCTCGCAAACCTGTTGTGTCAGCGGATGATAATGTTCAATCAGTTCCACTGACCCTGGTTGTTTCCGACCATGAAGTTGTGGTCGAGTTGCTTCAGAAGATCGAGGGGCGGGACCGCGACGAGTACGTCCTCACCGCATTGCGGATACCGGCGAATCGTCGACCCGGCGACTTCGACTTCCGGCATCTCGCGCCGCATCCGCATCCAGATCCGATGCGCCGTGTGCCGCTGTTTTCTGGGCGCCTTGCGATCGGCCTCCAGGATCGCGTTGATAAATGGAATCGCTGGCGCAAGCTTCGGATGATCCCGTTCG
Source organism: Acidobacteriaceae bacterium (assembly GCA_003156235.1). Classification (GTDB taxonomy): domain Bacteria; phylum Acidobacteriota; class Terriglobia; order Terriglobales; family Acidobacteriaceae; genus Telmatobacter. The sequence continues at coordinate 4,217 of PMGP01000201.1, read as the reverse complement.
GGTACTTTCCGTGCCGCCGGTATCGCGCTGGAAAGCGCCTTCCGCACCTCTCGCCGGTGCACGCCCAGCTTCCGCGACACCGCCCGGATCGTGCCCGAACCGTGTTCGTACTCCCTTCGGATCTGCTCGTATAGCTCCACCTTGGCTCTCCTGTTCTCCAATCCGTCCATCCTTCCGGGCGCAAACGCCCGAAACAAGATATACGGCCTGAGGGTTACAGGTGGGGCCAAATCAGACGCGCGAAAGGGGCCAATTCAGGAATAGCGAACTCATAGATCTCTGCGGTTCCCAAAGCCGCTGCTCAATGGCCCATTGCGCTATGTCAAGTGCTGTAGCAGGAAAGGGATTTTCTGCTGACTCATACTTCTTCACAATGCGTTGAAGCTGTTCGTTGTAAGACATCGAGATTGCCCTTTATTCAGAGGTTAGACCGCAGTTGCCAGGATGCTACCGAATCCGTCTGTTAAAGCAGCATCGGTGACGATGTTCCGAACTTTTGCCAACATTTCGCGGCTATGTGAATACGGGATTGCTTTCCGGTATTGGAGTTGGCCGACGACAATGCCGGGATGAATGTCCAGACGAGCAGCCAAGCCTAGAATTTTAGTTTTTGAAAACAGTGGATACACCCTCGAAATAAAGTTATCGAGGTCGTCTTTGGGAATAGTGAAACCAACGGCAAATTCATCGGCGCTCTTTTCTGCTACAGGCTTTTCCTCCACAGGCAGAGTCGTTTCACCGACCAAATCCTTGTCGAGCAATCCCCCCTCGTCCAGGCCGTCCTTCTGCTTAACATGCTTGCACTCGTGAAGAAGTGTGTGCCAGAACCCATCAATGCGATCAAAGCGTAACGTCAACGCGATAACGGGAGAGTGGTCGTCAAGCCACAAACAAGCACCATCGATTCGCGTTTGTGGCAATGTCTCGACGACAAGAAATCGAACGCCAGCTTCAGCCAGCACACGCGGCACCTGGTGCGTGTCTTCAGGATTGCGCAGCAGGTTCTTCAGCTTTGATAGCGCCAACGAAAACGCCTGTTCCGAGTACGGCTTGACGTCAACAGCCTTCGCGAGCTGGCGAACACGAAACAGCCAAGCTGTCTCAGAGGGGCTGTGATCCGTGTAAGATGTCGATTTCCGCGCCGCATGTGGAAGCAACTGAGGTTGTTCATCAACTGAATTGATGCCAAGGAATTTCAGCACACACTTTTCCAACACATCAATGTTTTTGGTCGGTTCAATCCAGTGCCGACGAACCATTTCCTTCACTGGGGCTATTTCATAGAGCTTCGCCCTGCGGGAAATGGAATTGCTTCCATCATGCACAGTCTTGGATAGCTGGTAAGAACCCTCCAGATTCATCCAAAGCTGTGCGCTGGTTCCAAACGCCTGCCCTAAGCCCCTAGCCGTTTCCGGCGTTACTGCCCGCTTTCCTGCAATCAGTTCACTGACTAGCCGCGGAGGTCTGCCCAGAATCTCGGCGAACTCGACCTGGCTCCAGCCGCGTGCCTCGATTTCCTCCTTGATAAACTCACCCGGAGGAAATACCTCAGCCTGAGTTCTTTCTACCGTTTCCACGCTCCTCACCCTCTCCCTTTGCACAAAACTAGTGGTAATCTTCAATGCTGATGACTGCAATCACCTTGTTTGGAGCATTTCCCTTGATCTCGACAATCAGTCTCCATTGTTCATTGAGACGCATCGAGTATTGCTGGCTGCGATTTCCCTTCAATTTCTCGAAGTGCAGAGATTTCATCTGGTAGAAATCGCGCTCGTCCAGAGCGTTCCGGATGAACTGTATACGCTTGCGATAGGCCGTAACGACAGCTTGCGCAAATCCGGCGTCATACCTCGTATCGGTTTCTAGCCGATCGAGCCGCTCGTCCTTGAAGAGAACCTCCATAGCCATATCTAAGCAGAAGCAGGCAGGAATGTCAACACCCATCATTACACCATGTGTAATGATGGGTGTTGACCGTCAGCGTCGGCCGGGTGCCTCAGGTCTCGATTCTGAGACCTGGGATAGCACGAACGCCCACCCGCAAAGTCTGCCGAAACTCCGATCTCGATTACGCCAAATCGCCATCCCACTCACGAAGCCAGGCATCCCATCCTCGCCGCTTTGCCGAAGGCGTTCACCGTACCGCAGGCGCTTGCCGAAAATTACCCTCTGTTGGCGCAGTCTTGGAGATGGAAAAGCCGGGATGCGTCCATGTCCAATCTGTCAGCGTAGGCAGCTTGGGAAAGCGTCGTCGCGACGACACTTGCGTGGCATAGCCGCCGCTGTAGTTGCGCTCGCGAAGCTCTCGCATCAGCACCTGCGCATTCCAGACGCCGGCCTTCAGCCGCTCCTTCAGATACGGCTTGAATGGCTCCAGATTGCTCACCGAAGCGGGCCTCGGCCCGTAGACCGGCCTGCTCGTGGGCGCCAACAAATATCGGCTGATCGTCTTGCGGTCATAGCCAGTCAGCCGGCTGATCGCCCGTATGCTCAATCCTTCCCGCTTGAGTTCCTTGATCTCATCCACGTCTCTACCTCGAAGCCCTCGGTGATCACCTTAAAACCGGCCACTTGTGGTCACTTCAAAACCGGCCACTTTGGATGGCCTGAGACGTGATTGTTTTACCTTGCGGCGACGTACATTTGCAAGGTGCGGTTTCAGTGGTCGCAGTTATGGCCCGTTTTCAAGCCTTCCTGATGCGTGTTAAGGTTGTATTCGCTTCGCCGGGGTCGCGCCTTGCGGAGTGATCCAGGGCCGATGGCACGGGGCTGGCTCCGTAGGAATCGGTAATCGAGACCCTCTGCGGTTGGCCTGATCGGCTCACCTGGCAGAGGGTTTCGTGTTTCTGGAGAGATTCCGATGGTGAGGCTCCGGCGTCGAGGCTTCTGGATCACGAGTCGCGACGCCGCCGGGCGTTCTTTGCCCGGCTTCCATATCGCTTTTGCCTTTGCTCTTGTCATTTGCCTTCCTCCGGACCGCCGGCTTTTGTGCGCCAACTGCGCGGGCCGCACTTGAGCACGTGTCCGTGATGCAGCAAGCGATCCAGCATGGCGGTGACGGCGGCGCTGTCGCCCAGTAGTTTGCCCCAGTCGTCCACTGGTCTGTTTGAGGTTAGAAGCGTGCTCGCTCGTTCGTAGCGGCGCATGATGATCTCCAGCAGTTCTTCGGCGGCGGTCAGCGGCAGCTTGCGCATTCCCAGATCGTCGATGATCAGCAAGGGCACGGTGGTCAGCAGCTCCATGTGCTCCTTGCGTTTGCCATCGAGCGTGGCATCAGCCAACTCTTCCAGCAGGGCATGTGCTTCGCGATAGAGCACGCGGTATCCCTGCTGGATGACGGCGTGCCCGATGGCCTGGGCGCAGTGGCTTTTGCCGCTCCCAGGTGGACCGAGGAACAAGGCATCTTCACGCCGGCCCACCCAGCCCGCTGTAGCCAGATCGAAGACGAGACTGCGATTCATCTTGGGGTTGAACTGGAAGTCGAAGTTGTCGAGTCGTCTCTCGGCATCGCGGAACTGCGCCTGTTTATGGCGCCGCTCCAGCAGGCGCTTGCTACGGCAGGCCAGTTCATCGGAGACCAGTGTTGAGATGAGATCGATGGGTACCATGTTCTCCGATTGCGCTTGCAGAAGGCGGGTTTCCATCACCGCGGCCATGCCGCTCAGGCGCAGTTGCACCAGGGAACGATTGAGTTCGATCAGGTTCATGATTGGGTTTCCTCGAAGTTGATNNGCTCCAGATAGCGGCGCACGAATTGGTACTCGCTCACGCCCAGCTCCTGCGCCGCTGCGCAGGCCTGATCGCAAGTAGCGCTGCCGTACTGTTTGGTAAGCGAGAGCATGCCTTGGATTCGGCGGATTCCGAGTTCGCCCTGACGAGCATGGATGGCGTCGCAGACCGCGCCGATGCTGGCTCCGGCCTTGTGCGCACGCGCCAGCAGTTGCAGCAACTGCGGCGGCGTACGACGCGGGCGATCCTCATCGCGGATCCGGTGCCCGCCACGCTTGCCGCCCAGATGCTCGCGCAGCAGCTCACCGGTGCGGGGATCAAGCAGCCGCACATACATCGCATCCCATTGCACGTCGACCTGCCGGCCGATCCAGCCTGGCGGCGCTCCGTAGTAGGCCGCCTCAACCTCGACGCAGCCATCCAGATGCACCGTGCGCACGCCGTACTGATAGTAGCGGAACGGCTCCAGCGGCAACGCTTGCAGGTGG
>PMGP01000056.1 GCA_003156235.1 Acidobacteriaceae bacterium | reverse complement strand
CTCCAAAGCCTCCGATAGCATCTTTTCGCACTGGGACACACTCAGCGCGTGTGCCTGCAGATCTCGGATCGTCAAGACTGTCGCGTTTCTCCTGAATATTCCGGTTAGCGCCCTGACCAGCCAATCCTTCAATACTCCCACGCATCCGATGCTGCGCTCGTACAAGTATTCCCAGTCGCGCACAAGATCTGGCGGCTGCGAGAGGGGAAGATGTTGTTCGAACGAACGCACAACATTCAGGAACATTTCCCGATCTTTGGGATCGTCGGCGCGATAGCGCGGAAAGTGAATGTCTACACTCCGACGGCTCAGTTGTGCACTGAGATTGCGAAAGGCAAGAAGCTCATAGGTGCCGAATAACACGTGAACCGTATCGGTGCGATTGGCAATCGACTTGATCACATCCAGCTGGTCGGAGAGCCTCCGCCCGGAGCCAGTTCTTGCCAAGTGCTGTGCCTCATCAAGCAGTACTGCCACCGGGCGCCGGAATCGAAGGGCCTGCTCTGTAGCGTGATGATACGCCGCTCCTGCCGCTCTTGTGCTGGGCATGAAGCTCATTACTCGATCGCCTGCCCGAACCGGATCTTCCAGATTCCGCTTACGGTCTACTAACGGCTCGTCCATTTGGAGAAGCAGCCGTACAAAGTGATCACGCCAATTGAAGGTGCCGGATTCTGGTGCAATGCACTCCACACTCACGACAGGGAGTCGCCCCGGGGTAGCTTCGAGTTCGGGTAGCATCTCCATTGTCAGCATCTGCTCGACTTTTGCACGCAGGGTCGATTTTCCGACGCCGGTTGGTCCCAGCACCATAATCAGAGAGTTCGACACCCTTCCGTGAATTGCGCCGAGGAGGACCTCCCGAGCAGAAAGTAACCGTGGATGGGCCATGGTGTATGCGCGGAAATATTCGAGCCTCGCAGGCCAAGGCTGACCAAGCAGTTCACGAGGAAATCCTGGTGGCGCCATATCCATCAGAAGGCTCCGTATACTTCATTGATGGTCGTCTCGTCGGCATACGATCCAGCACTCTTCGCAGTGGGTTCTTCATAGCAGTCTCGGCTGGGAATACAGTCTTCGGCATGGGGCTTGGATACAAGTGTCAGCCGAGTTTCTTTGCTTTCCAAGTCGCGTAGCCGCTGGGTCAGCAATACTTCTTCCGCCTCGACTGACTGCAGGAATTCAGCCAATTGTCGGGCGGTTACCGAAGAAGCAGCGGAATGGTTGCGCCGGCGCTGGTGCATTTCGCTGCTGGNNGAGCGGCCCTTCAACACAGCGTAATATTCGGAGTGGCACTGCAACCACTGTTTGTTTGCGAACGCATAAGCAATACCGACATCGAATGGATCGTACCGGACTGGTACCGCTTGGCACTCACCGGCGAAATTGCGGAAAGCTTCACACCAATAATAGATGTGGTTGATCTTCACGCCTCTGCCCGGCATCAGCTTAGCTGTTCCTTTGGGAGTCGTAGGCAGTGTGAGCATCAGGAATTCCTGGTTGTAGGGAACGACCCGATGGAGGCGCTGACCGTATCGAGTCATGCCCGCCTCGAATGCCTGCCGCGTGCTCTCCCCGAGCACGGGATGAGCAATCGTGTCGCGAATTTCGTACAGGTACTGCGACAATCGCTGATGCAACTCCGCCAGCGGCCATATCGCCAGCGACCTGGGATTCACCGACTTGGTGACCTGGCGGACGTTACGGGTGATCTGCGTGTTTCCGGTCAGGTTGTGAACGAACTGGGTGTTAGCGACTCCGAAAAGCCTTTCACAGATAGAGCCAAATCGTGCTTTCGCCGGAGGTCTGGTCTTCTTCATGCACTCATAGCGCGCCAGCAGAGTTTCGAAGTACGTGCTCTCGAACTCCCGACCACCATCGATGACAAATATCTGCGGCAGCCTGCTGAAGCGGCGGACGCACTCCCGCAGCGTCATCATGCATGAACGATAACTCGGCGCATCGAATGTCAAGTAAAATGCCAGTGTCCGACGGGAAAATGCATCCGTAGCTATCGTGATCCACGGACGGCCAAGGTTTTGGCCGGTGCTGGCGACGGTTTCAACGTCCAACTCCGTGTGGTCAATATGAACGATTTCAAATGGGCGATCACCGTGCCGGGGCGTTTTCAGATCCAACTCCCAATAAAACGTCTCCAACTGGTANNCTCGCGCGCCGGCCTTGACGTTTCAAGGTTTGATTCAGAGCCGGTCGTTTCTTCACGGCAATGCAAAAGGTCTTGTAGCTGGGAGCCACAACTGCATGATTCTCACAGGCAAGCTTCAGCCCCGCCCACGATGCGTACCGCGTTTTCTGCTTGAGCGTCTCGTAGTCATCATCGAGAAACTGTTCCATTAAACGGCGCGTCGCTTCGGACAGTCGCGGCGTGCAGTTTCCTCTATGGGCAGACTCGGGCAACAGACCCAGGTATCCGGCACCAGAACTGGCCTCTGCTGCGCGGTACCGAGCAAGCCAGCGGAAGAATGTGCGCCTGGTCGCTTCTGCCTGGCAAGGCAACTTCCCACTTACCAGATAGTCGCTAATGAGCCGGACACGCTGATTGGCAGCACACAAATCGCTTTCGCGTGCTCGGGACAGCCGCTCGCTGATAGCAGATTTCGAACTGTCTTTGGAGGTTACGACTTCAATTCGATTCTGACCAATCAAAGACTCAATGAGCCATCTCGGCAATTCGCTCAGCCTCTGATCGTCTGAGAGTAGACTCACAGAGGTCTCACCAAGATTCACCACATTCCACAGGTGACCATCCCAATTGACCGTACTCCCGCAGAGAAGATCAGCAAATACGGGTGTATGCGGGTTTCGGGCCAGATTGGCTGTTGTCTTGGAGATCACTTCTGGCCCAGCCTGAAGCTGTACGCGTCTCGGCTCGGCGAGTGGAGCGGCATGAAGGTCCACGGGGATAATGTTTGCCGCTATCAAGCTGAAAATGTCGTCCGGTGAAATCCTACCTTCAGTCATTCGCAACAACTCGTCCAACGTCATTCCAGGGCTTGACGACAAGTAGGCAATCACAATTTCACGACTGCTTGCCGAGATGGTTCGAGGCCCCCGCAGGTAGTCTTCAAGAAATTGGATGTTTCGCTGAAACACCCAATCAATCTCTGCCGACGAGCGAACACGGTAGTAAAGCCCATGCCGTTCCGCATAGGCAGCGCCGGGCGGACAAAACCATTGCCCATCCTCACCGCTGGAGTAGCGGTTCGAATTGTGCGCTTTGAGCCG
>PMGP01000018.1 GCA_003156235.1 Acidobacteriaceae bacterium | reverse complement strand
TTTTTTCGACGTTCTGCATCGGAAAATAAAGTAGGGTTCAACGGTTTCCAGGAAAATATAGAAATCATCTTCAAACCCTTGCAAATATGGAAATACTCGTTCTATAATGTCCACTAGCGACTCAGGGAAGCCGGAATAGATTGAGTCGCCAGTGAGTCGCAGATTGGGGTGCAAGGCGAAAATCCTCTCCGCAACTCACGGAAAGGCAAGTATGCCGCTCACAGACGCCAAAATCAAAGGTTTGAAGCCGAGGGCCGCTCGCTACATGGAGAGCGATGGCAAGGGGCTTTCCTTGGACGTACTCCCCAGCGGGAAGATGTCTTGGATGTTTCGCTACCGGCTCAATGGGAAGCAGGAACGGGTGACGCTGGGGCAATATCCTGACCTGAGCCTAAAGGCGGCGCGGGACAGGCGGGACGATCTGGCGACGGAAACGGCAAAGGGCAAGTCTCCCGCTGCGGAAAAGAAGCTGGCACGTGCGGGGCTGACCACCAATCCCTCCATGAGGGTTTTTGGGGAGCGGTACTTCGCAGAGCAGGTCGTGCCGAACTGGAAAAACCCAAAGAGCATCCGGCGCTATCTCGACAACGAGGTTTTTCCGGCTCTCGGAGAAAAGACCCTCAAGGATATAAACGCCCTGGACGTGCAAGCATTGGTGTACCGGAAGCGGGACAATGGGCGCATCGCGGCGGCAATGCAGCTTCGCAACGTGCTAAAGCAGATATTCGATTATGCGCTGGAATTGCAACTGGTAACCCTCAATCCGGCTGCGATGGTGGCAACCCGATACATCGGCAAGGCCCGCAAACGCTCCCGTGTGCTCTCCCCAAACGAGATTCGCCTATACCTCCGCACCGTCTACCTGTCGAATATGCGGCGGCAATTCAAGCTGGCACTGCATATCATTCTGCTCACGCTCTCCCGCAAGTCGGAATTGTTGCTGGCACGGTGGGAGCATGTGAACTTTGAGGCCGGGGAATGGCTTATCCCGGAAGAAAACGCCAAAACCGGCAAACCGCACATCGTCTATCTGTCTGCGCAGGTTTCCGAGATGCTCCGGGAATTGAAGGCGCTTGCCGGGAATTCCGATCTGGTTCTACCGGGCCGTAGCAGCCTTGCAAGGCCCTTTGCCGCGAATGCGCTCAACAAGGCTTTGGAGGGGCTGACATTCGACATGGACCCGCTCACCATCCATGATCTACGGAGAACTGGCGCAACGCTCCTAACCGAGCGCGGCTTCAACAAAGACGTGATCGAAAAGGCTCTGAGCCATGAACCCGTAGGAATTAGGGCCGTGTATATTGTTGCCGAATTCGCAGAGCAGCGAAAGAAGATGCTCCAATGGTGGGCTGATTACGTGGACGGCATTGTGAATGAATCCAAGGTGATTGTGGGTAACTTCGGGGCGGCCTGATTCAGCTTAGGCGGTGACGGACTTCTTTTTCGCTTCGGTTTCTTTGAGCTTCTTTTCATTGCGCCACCTGGCCACGCGATGAGTGTCCCTGTGGGCGGGGCAGCAATAGTCTTGATTCGATTGATCCTGCCAGAAAATGTCAGTACAGTACGGACAAACGCGAAAGCCTATCTCACCATTCGGCGCAATGAAGAATGTGTGAATATATAGGGCTATCTTCATGGCGTAGTTGCGGCTCAGCCCACTGCAATAAATTGCGGGGACGAACCTTCCATTTACCCACCAGAGTGCGACCTGAGCCCACACGGCGACGGCGCGGGAGACCTCCTGGGAAAGCAACCAGGACGGGTTCTTCATCGCTCTGGGGCCAGGACGTAGACCCTCATAGTGCTTGAGCGATTCCTCCGGGGGCAGCCCGATGGATGGTGCCATCAACTCACCGAACTTTCTCCGCGATTCCCCATTCTGCGGTAATTGCCGCGAGGCATGGTCCCGTTCTTTCAGTCGATGTACCTCCTGTAGCCGCTCCTCTGCTTTGGCCAGTGCCAAGTCGTCCCGCGCTTCTAGCGCCCCTCTCAGGAACAGCAGCGCGAAAAATTCCTTACCGTCTAAACCCTTCATGTTTCGCCCTGTATCTATCAACTCTTTGAGCTTTACGGGCCGCACAGGAGTGGCTGGGCCAATTTCAATTCCAAACGTTGCTTCTCCCATTGGAGTTTCGGGTGGGACAGCTTCGACCAAGAGGGCGAAGCTCTCTTTATTTGTAACGGTCTTGTAACGGTCACGTTTCACAAAATAAATGTAGCAGATACAACTAGACACAGCAAGGTTTCAGGAGGTTCCCTCGGATGCAAATACGTCCAAACGATAGCCCGACAATTCTTCGATTGCCCGCCGTGAAATCTAAAACCGGCTGGTCTCGTAGCAGCATTTACAGCCTGATGGCGCAAGGGAAATTCCCGAAGGCCGTTGCCCTCGGTGCAAGAGCCATTGGTTGGAACAGCATTGAAATTGATGATTATATTGCCAGCCGGATCGCGGCGAGTCGCGGCGGTGCGCAATGACCGCCGTTGTGCCTGTGCTCCCACCGGAGATCGCCGCCGCCGCTGGCCGTGGATGGCACATTCTGCCGGTTCAAGCGCGTGGAAAGCTGCCGCTGGTAAATGGCTGGCCGGAAGATGCTACCAGCGACATTGCACGGCTTGAGGCGTGGCAGCACCGGTACCCGGCTTGCAATTGGGGACTGGCAACGGGCGCGGCTTCCGGGCTGGTGGTGATTGACGTTGACGGCGCGGAAGGCCGCGCATCATTGGCGGACCTGGAGCGGCAAGGGTTCACGCTGCCAGCAACAATCACAGTGACCACGGGGCGCTCGGATGGGGGAGAGCATCGCTACTACCGCCTGCCGTCCGGGGTTGATATTCGGAATGACCAAAGCGGCAAGATCGGCGCGCACGTTGACGTGAGGGGCACAGGCGGCTTTGTAGTTTGCCCGCCGTCCATTCATGCCAGCGGGAGACAGTATCACTTCATTGACCCATCCGCGCCGGTTGCGGACTTGCCCGGTTGGGTAATCGAACGGCTCACAGTGCGCCCGCCGATAGCCACCGCAACGGCACAGGCAAGTTCGCAAGCCGTTGGGAAGGGTGGCAGGACAAATATGCTGGTCTCTCTGGCAGGGACCATGCAACGGCGCGGGATGAGCCTGGAGGCAATTGAAGCGGCTTTGCTTGCGGAGAATACGGCGAGGTGTGCCCCGCCGCTGCCAGAGGCGAAGGTGCGAACAATCGCGGCAGACATTGCAAAGCGGTATCCAGCCGGTGAGCCTATCGCGCTGTCGCCAGACGAATGGCCAGAGCCGGAACCTTTGACTGATGACCTGCCGGATGTAGCGCAATTCGATCTGGAATTGATGCCGGAGTCTTTCCGCCCGCTGGTGAAAGACGTGGCCGAGCGTATGCAGGTGCCGATGGACTTCCCGGCCGTGGCCGCGATAGCCACACTCGCGGGAGTGACAAACCGGCGAGCCATGATTCAGCCAAAGCGGAATGACCATACTTGGACAGTCGTACCGAACCTTTGGGGCGGTATCATAGCGCCGCCAGGGATGCTCAAGTCTCCTGTGCTTTCCTGCATGACGCAACCGGCACGGGCAATCGAGAGTGAATGGCGCAAGGCGCATGAGCAAGACGAACAGGATTATCAGACCGCGCAGGAATCGCAAAAATTGGAGATTGCGGCTTGGGAGCAGGAATACAAAAAGGCCGCGAAGAAGAGAGACAGCAAAGAGCGCCCGCCAAAGCCTCAATGCTCGCTTGCCCAGCCTGTGCTCCGCCGTCTCATGACCAGCGATGCAACCTTTGAGAGCCTGCATTGCGTGCTATCAGAGAATCCGGCTGGACTGTTTCTGCTCAGGGATGAGTTGACCGGCTGGCTGGCTGGACTAGAGAGGCAAGGCCGAGAACAGGAACGCGCATTCTTCCTGGAATGCTGGAATGGCGATGCTGCCCACACCATCGACCGCATAGGGCGCGGCAGCGTGTTCGTCCCCCATGCCTGCGTCTCGCTGTTCGGCGGAATCCAGCCCGCCCGCTTGCGAAGCTATCTGGCGGACGCCATGCGGGATGGACCGTCGAACGATGGGTTGGTGCAACGCTTTCAACTCATGGTGTGGCCCACCACCTCTCCAGCATGGCTTTATATCGACCGCCAGCCTGACATGAACGCTCTGGAGCGCGCCGGACAGGTCTACCGCCGCATCGCCTCGCTGGATGCCACAAACCCGCTCCGGCTGCAATTTGACGATGAAGCCCAAGCTCTATTCGAGCAATGGTTGACCGATCTGGAGCAACGCATCCGGGGCGAAGAAGTTGCGCCCGTCATGCAGGCGCATCTTGCCAAGTACCGCAGCCTAATGCCGTCCCTTGCCCTGCTGTTCGCTCTGGCCGACGGGCACATGGACTATGTCCCGGTCTCTCAGGCGCGGCTTGCGTGTGACTGGTGCGATTACCTGGAGACTCATGCAAACCGCGTGTACTCGGCTCAGGTGCGGCCAGAACAGCACGCTGCAATCACTCTGAGCAAACGACTGGCAAAGGGCTGGAAGCGTGAAGAATGCATCTTTACCGTGCGGGATGTGTACCGAAGCGGATGGACCGCGCTCGATTCGCCAGACGCGGCGCGGGGTGCATTGCTGGTGCTCGAAGAATACGGCTGGGTAAAACGGGAGTCCGATGTTCAAAGTCCGGGACGGCCTAGCGAAACCTACCGCATCAATCCCAAGATTGGGGGAAACCATGCTGGCAAGTAGACGGTGGAGAGACTGGAATCCGCCTGCTAACTTTCAGAAATGCTCAGAGCGTGAACTGACAAAACCGACAGAATCCGTCCCCTCATCCATTTTGTCAGTTCTGTCAGTCCCATCTCTACTCGTTTCAGAAACAATTGCTTCACCGGCCAGCCATCCTCAGCATGATCCGGCTATGTGGCGGGAACCGTTCGCCCGATGGTTGGATTGCGCTTGCGTGCGTTCCCTGCGATGCTTTGGCGGCGTGGCCTGCCTGCATATTGCTTTCTGCGAGTGGGTAGCAAAGCGCGNNGACCGGCACTGCCCGCCGCTGTAGCGCTCCTCATGTGGAACATGAGAAGGCCGCTGTTGGTTGCCATGTGGCGCTCGTCGATCCTTCCCGGATGCTCCAATGAAAGCATCGCAGGCATGGCGCAAGCATGGAAAGGGCCTCATCATCGCACAACTGTTGTACTCAGATTTAGATCGGCGGTAGCGTCGCCGGATTGCGCCTACTCCGCAGGCCATGACGGGCGGTGGGCCTGATACCCGTCTTGCCGTGGCCTGTTACGGCTGCCGAAAATCTCTTGTCGGCCCTCTTTTCTCCCTCCGCCTCACGGTTAGGTTTTTCAGTCACAGTGCGAAACGATATTGCTCCCGATAAAGGAAAGAAGTATTGCGCGAGTACGACGAGGTCCGTGGGCAGTTATGTCGGGACTCTGAACGGAGTCGTTCCCTTTTTACAAAGAAGCACCTTGCGGTTGTACGAATCGACTTGTTGCGGCAGTCTCTCTGTTTGGCGATCATTGGGAGCCGTCTCTATCTCGGATTACGATCCCGAGTATTGCGTGAATCACGGCAAGAGTCGCATTGAGTTCACGCCTGAGTTCGTCCGCGCGTTGATGCCCCATGATTTGCATGAGCAGAAGGTTCTGAAGGCAGCATAAGCCGCTTAGATGTGCTACAGCTCCGCCGCTCATTCACGAACCCAGTCGCTTATTGAACGAACATCTTCGCATATATATGCCGAGGTCAGTCCGCTTATGTGCGCGCGACTTCAGCATTTCTATGGGGTCTCGGGGCGCAGCCCTGAGCAAGATGCGCAACCATTTCTCCGAGTAGCCGAAGGCGGATTGGGGAAATGGTGGTGGGCGCGCGGAACCACGAAGGGGTTTCGTGCGCACAGCGCCCATCTTGCCGTCTCTCTGAAGCATTCCGTTTCAAATATATTACATTTCTACGGTATGTTCTATGGTAATCTCTACGTGTGCCGTTCATGAGGACGGAGTTGGGGAAAATGTATGGAAAGAGCGCGACGTAAAGTGCAAATGTTCACCGCAGAACAAGTGGAAGTGCTTCGCTCATACCTGGCTCAAAAGGCGACTGAACCTCCCCCGCAACCTGAAATGCTCATGATGGGAGGAGACTGTACGAACTGTGTACCCAGAACTGAAGAAGCTGAGGGAAAGCGGCTACTCGCTGAAGGTGCTGGTGCGTGTTTCGGAAGAGAAGGGTGTCGTAATCTCAACCAACGCGCTCTCAACCTACCAGACAAAACTGGCACCAACAAGAGAAAAAACGAAATCAAGAGCGGCTTGTAAGGGAAGATCGGTGTCGTTGTCAACTGCTGAGGGAAGGCATGGACAATCTCAAATGAAGCCGGACGTACTGCTGTAAGAAAGGGCGATGTATGGCGCGAGTGATTTTTGTGATGGGCAGCAAAGGTGGCGTTGGGAGTTTGCAACATAGGGGAGACGTACAGAATCGAATGGTGGCTTCACACTGTGTTCAACATATCGTCAATACCCCCGCTGAGTGACGACTTGCACAACGTCTTTCGGTGGATAGGACTGAGGTTGCTTCAGACGAGAACAACATAACCGTGCAAGGCATTCGGGAGAAAAGTCAGATAACGAGCGCGAGGGAAGCGAAGTTGGCTACGGCTGGCTTGCAGACAAATTCGACGACGCTTTGCTTCGTGGGCTTGGTAAATCCGCGCGTAATTCAAATGCAACTCTACCAATGAGGTAATGGGATGCCGAGAAAGATTCTGAGACTGCCAGTCGTATTGGATCGCACTGGCCTATCACGCAGCACTGTCTATCTGCGCGTCAACGAAGGAAGGTTCCCAAGGCCAGTGTCGCTGGGGGCCAGGGCTGTTGGCTGGATAGAAACAGAGGTTGAGGAATGGATTGCCCGCCAGATTGAGATCAGCAGGGAAATCAGAGGGCAACGCACGGTTGTGAGTCCGTTGTCGTCAAGATGATGCCCGGAGTGGGATTACGGCTTGGCCCCCGTCTGAGAATGGATCGCAGGCATGGCCTGATTCTCTGGCGCATACAGGGGTTGACTGAATGACTATGCCGCAGTTCCAAGAAACGGCAGTACCTTCACGCATTTCAGTTGGTCAAGAAAGTCAGCCCACGCAGTCATTTCCCGGCTCGCGCATGGCGATCCTCCCGCGAGATTAGCTCCGGTAAAGGTTTCATTTTCCCTCCAGTGTAACGCGGTTTCATGCGCTGCGGCACACGATCACAGCGGACCCGTTGACGTTTGAGTGGTTGACGGAGTAGAAGAGTAAACAGAATGGATATTGAAAAGCAAAACAAGTTCTTACTCAGTCTCGTGAATCGTCTGTTTTCAGACTTGGGGGCGCATCTGTCTTTTGTGCTGTGGGTGAAGATGGTAGTTCCGGGAGAAGACATTTACGGGGTTCGGGATAAGGCTCGTGTTGATCCTGAGCTAAAGGCGTATGTGGATGCTTTTCTGCAAGGGCTTTCTGTATCGCTATCCGAATCCGATCAACTCGATCCGGATCGAGTCTACCGTGAATTTTTGCGGCAATGGACTCCCCAAAAGAACGTGAATTGAGAGACATTACACCCTTTCCGCCGTCATGATACACTTCGGCTAGAAAGGGTCTGCGTAGCTGTCAGAGCGCCAACTCCACCGGCTATAAACCCGACGCCAGATCATTAAATATAATCCCGCCTGCCAGCGGGGAACTGAGTCCGATGCACTTAAGCGAATCATCGCATGGAGTGTGCCAAAATGCAAACCACTATGGAAAAAACAGAAAAAAAGATTATTGATGCCCAAAAGAGGGTAATGGAATTGGCAGAGAGCATCTACGCCCTGATTAAAGACGGAACATTGGAAGTAGGGTTTGCTAAAGATGCTCTCGACGTTGCCCTGATTTTGAAACGGCGGCAAGACCGACTATACCGCTTCAATCGCTCATTTTTTCAATCTCAACGCGAAATTGCTCAAGTTCCGTTGAAATCTGTTTGAGCAGTTCTAAAATCTCATTCCCTTGCTCTGTGGTCATGGTGTTTTGGGCCAGATCGTTTAACTTTGCGATGATTTCGTCTGCTTGTTCTTCATTCATGATGCGATTCCTCCCGTTTGATGGTGCGGGAGAATTGTACACAATATCCCGCCACTACTGCTCTAGGATGAAGCCGCCGGAGACGCCACAATTCGTCTGGGCGCGCTCGCAATGCTTTTCCCCTTCGATGGTGCCGGAGCCTTACCAGCGGACACGGAACGCTGTTGACGGGATATTTCGTGGTGGCCTACTTTGAGCCTGCAACGAATCCGGCTCCAACCCACCCCACGGCCCGAATCAAGCCCCAAGGAAGAGCGAATCCAAGCATGGGAAGAATCGCCGCCAAGAGATATAGCCATCGGCTTGGTGCCGGTGTCGGATAGAGTGTCTTGCCGTCATCTGTCTCGATTGATGCTACCCCAAGGTTTTGGGTCCAATGAATGGATTTGACGCCAGCCAGACGGAGGCTGCGCACTTGATCGAGAAGTCTCGTTTGCGTTTCCGTTGGAAGCTGGAGAAGCACTGCGGATTTCTTATCTTCCGGCAGCGCGATGAACGCCTGAGTGGGATCGAATTCAGACGAACCTGCATCAGCTTCGGGAGCGATAATCGGTGGAGTCGTGCGCTGAATAGATGAGCGTTCCTGCTTCAGAACATCCGAATTCGCCAACATTTCAAATCTGGCGTGGCGCTCCCTCTGATTCAGGACACTTTGCAATTCCAGGTATGAGGCAATGCCGCCAAGAATTGCCCCTACCACTCCCAGGAGCAAAGCCAGCCGCCGCGTTCCTTCCCTAAGATTCACAGTCGCTCCCTCTGCTTCTAGTTGATCGCACGGCAGACAAACTCGTCTTTGAAAGTGTCTTTCTCTCGACGGCACTTCCAATCCGAAATGGCGTTCCTATCAAGATCACCCCAAAACGTCACGGGTATGTTGTGGTCACGGTGTGATCCTGATTCATTGCAAGCCACAACCGCTACTCTGCCTTTCGCGTCGGGGTATGTTTTGCAAGTCCGTTCCTCATCGGGAAGCCAAAACGAGTCCATGTCCGTGTCCACTCGGACTGTGGTGGACCAATAGCTGTGAAGTTGGCTTGAAATTGTAGGAGTGTTTGAAAGCGCGCGAGCGTTGACTTCCTGCTCTTGTTTCTGCACTTCCACGAGGTCTTTTTGAGCGATTGTGTTCCCTTGCGCCGCTGCCTTTTGTAACAACGCGATGCCTTGTGCTTTGTCTTGGCCGATGCCTTCACCGCTGTAGTACATGTCGCCAAGCAAACATTGTGCAAACGGGTTGCCTTGGTCAGCTGCCTTGCGTAGCCAGATTGCAGCCTGAGAATCATCCTCCTCAACGCCTTGGCCTTCGACGTACATCATTCCGAGGGAGAATTGAGCATTAGTGTTGCCTTGGTCAGCGGCCTTGCGATACCACACAGCGGCTTGTCCAAAGTCCTGAGGGACAACTTCGCCAAAATAGTACGTATTGGCAAGAGTAAATTGCGCATTTACGTCGCCGCTCTCAGCTTGCTTCTTGAGTGCGTCGATTCTCTTCGCCGCTGTCGCATCTACCACACTCTTTGGTCGCTGTTGACAACCCGTGAGCGCAACCATCATGAGTATTAAAGGTATCAACGCGATTCGATTGAGCATTGGCACCTCCATCGGTGCGCGAGCCAAATCTTGGAACGGATAGTTGAATCAGTTTACGGCGGAGTGGCTCATCTACCGAACGCAATCGAGATGCAAGCATTTTCTACGGCTGGTAACGCCAGAGGTCGTTGAGAAACAAGTCCCCCTTACCTGTTGAATCGTAGCCATATCCGCTTCCGAAAAGCCAGAGATTTCCGCTGCGGTCTACCCAAGTAATTGCCCCTAACCGTGCTCCGGGTGTGTTGCTGGCCGATGCCACACCGAGTGTGCCATAAACCGGCACCAAACTGCCTGTATCGCTCCCGCTCACCCATGTCCACATCTTGGTTGTGGGACTAAATTCCCAGAGGTCGTTACCGGCGTAGCCTGTGCCCCCAAAGAGCCAAAGGTTGCCGCTCGTGTCAATCCAAGAGACAGCGTCGGTTCGAGCCCCAGGCACGTTGCCAGCAGAAGCTATACCCTGTGTGCCATAGACGCCACTTGCATTCGCGGCATTGCTCCCGCTCACCCATGTCCATTCCTTTGTCGAGGGATTGAACTCCCAAAGGTCGTTGTATGCACCATCCGCCGCACTCGTACCAACATTGCCCCCGAAGAGCCAGAAATTGCCGCTGGCGTCAGTCCAACTGACAGAACCGCTCCGGCCTCCGGGAACATTGCTGGCGGCTGCAACGCCCAACGTGCCATAGACGCCATATGTATTGCCCGTGCTGCTCCCGCTTACCCAAGTCCAAGTCTTTGCTGTAGGGCTGTACTCCCACAGGTCGTTGAGGCTGAGAAACCAGCTCGTACCAGTCGAATCGAGGCCACTGCCTCCGAAGAGCCAAAAATTGCCGCTACTGTCAGTCCAGCTTACGGCGGAATATCGGCCTCCGGGGACGTTGCTGGCAGAGGCAATACCCAATGTCCCGTACACACCTTTTGCATTCGCAATTTTGCTACCGCCTACCCAGGCCCAAGTCTTCGCAGCCGGGTTGAACTCCCATAGGTCATTAAGATCCCCACCCGGCCCCCCTGAATCGCAGCCATAGCCTCCAAAAAGCCAGAGCTTGCCGCTCGTGTCGATCCAGCCAACGTGTGCTTGCCGTCCGCCGGGGACGTTGGTAGTGGCAGGAGTGCCTTGAGTGCCGTAAACCCCAAATTGACCATTTAGAGTACCGCAGGTGCCCGTTCCGAGCGTGTTGCTCCCGCTCAACCAACTCCATTCGTTCGTGCTGGGGCTGAATTCCCAGAGGTCGTTGAGGTTGCCCTGATTTCCGGTTGAATCATATCCAAGCCCCCCAAAGAGCCAAAGGCTGCCACTGCTGTCCGTCCAGCCAGTGCCGGAATACCCTCGGCTGCCGGGAACATTGCCGGCACCGGCGACGCCTTGCGATCCATAAACACCCGGCTGGCCGCCGTTCGCACCTGTCACGGTGCTGCTTCCGCTCATCCACGTCCATTCATTGGCGGTGCTGGGCGTAGGCGTTGGCGTGCTGCCCCCGCCGCCCGAATTGCCGCCGCCGCCGCAAGAGGTGAGAAGAAGTGTGGCGCACACCCCCATGAGGGCACTTCTGGCCATAAACCGGGCAGGATCGAGAATCATAGGATTCACTGACCTCCAATTCCGACGATAGTAGGAACGCGGACTCCATCCTAGTCCGACGATAGTAGGGATGGCAAGCGACATTTGCATCCTGCTGGGTCTGCGCATCCGCGAACTGCGGACGGCGAAGGGTTGGCGTCAGATTGACCTTGCAGAGGAAGCCGGTATCAACGAGAACTACATTTCCGATTTGGAAATTGGCAAGAAGGAAATCTGCTTGCGAACGATGCAAGCAATCGCGGACGCATTCGACTTGACGCTTGCTGAGTTGTTGCAAGGTGTGGAAAGCAAGCCTGTCTGAAATCTTCCGGCTGCTCTGAATCTGTTTTGTGTCACAATCGCTAGACAGGGACGGAGAAATTGGAATTCAGGCCGGATTATAAATTCGCTGTTGCCAGACGCTTCAAGGCCTTGCGCCGGAAAGCTCACCTGTCGCAATCTGTGTTGGGCTGGCTCATTGATATTTGCCGACAATCCGTCAACGAGATCGAAAACCGCCGCGTGATGCCCCACCAATCAACATGGGACCGTTTCTGCGATCTTGAGGGTAAGCACAAGCAACCCCGGATGCGTTTGCCCACGGTCTGGCGGTAAGAATTTGGCCTTGCCAAAGATTCGACATAAAAGGCGACATAAATCATTTTTTCGCCAAGTCCTGCGCCTTTCAAATTCGCAAATTGAATTTCAAATTTCAATTTCTTACACGGTTGAAACCTGAATCCTGAATCTGATTTTCTTGCGCCTGATATGAATTTGGAAAAAGTTTCTGTCGTGAATGGCCAAATCCGTCCTAGCCTTTCCTAAAGGCCGAGCTGCTGGACATCTAAAACCACTCCCACGGGGCCGAGAGCCGTGCCCGTGAATCGGCCTTGGGATGCGTTTGCCGCCCCTTGGAGGCTCTGGCGGGCCGGGATGCTCATTCCGGCCTCACCGTCGCCCTGCAAGGCTCTCCTACCTCATCGCTGGTTAAATTGCGCCCTGTTGGGGAGCGACGGCGAAAGTCGAATTGCCGCCTTCCAAAGCCTTGTTGCCTCCATGCTGGCGACCGTGTGAACTGTGTACAAATGAATGTGCCGGTTTCGATGCTCGATTCAGGCAAGCATTTGAGAACGTCAAGCAAGCATCTGATTATGCTTGCCAGCAGCCTGCCAGACTCTTCCCAGCGCCCCGGCGCATCTCTGAGGTAGGAGCGGGCTTGCAGGCGTTCACAGGCCGCTTTCTGTGCATCCGGGCCGGATACTTGCATCAATGCAAACGATGCTTGCAAATTCAGAGCGAAAGCTCACAGCGCCCATTCACTGACGGGCTTTCGCATCGCGTTATGGATCAGTGTGCTGCCAGCCGTGACAGGGGTACGAGGACAATTTGAGTCGCAGGCGAGTCGCCGGAAAGAGTGCATCTCCTGAAATCCGCATGGATAATGGCGTTTAGCACGTTTTCCACCTTCTGCATCGGGAAATAGACCG
>PMGP01000446.1 GCA_003156235.1 Acidobacteriaceae bacterium | reverse complement strand
TCCGGACCCCACCACCGTCGCCGTCAGCGTGTAATTGCCTGGGCTCCCGCTCTGTGCAATCGAAGTGGTTGTGGAGGCGATAGGCGGAGCCGTAATGGTCTCAGTGTGGCTGTTGCTGCTGGCGGTATACGCGATGCTTCCGGCGTAGCTGGCCAGGATGGTGTGCTGTCCGATGGCCAGGCTGGAGGTCAAGTAGGTCGCTTCTCCATTGCTGCCCAGCGCAACTGTAGACGCCGACGTGCCATCCACGCTGAAGACGACGTTGCCCGTTGGGATGCCGGTGCCGGACTCCGGCGTAATCGTTGCCGTAAAGGTAACCTCGCTGCCCTGCACTTGCGGATTGGCGCTCGAGGTCAGCGAGGTTGTGGTGGCGATGGAGGCGGGTACGATGCCGATCGCCAGCTTGGCGATAAAGGCGGTGCCAATGAAGTTGCTGCCGTTTGTGGTCTGGTAGGCACCCGTTGTCGTGGGAAAATTCGTCGATGACGCCACGCCGGCTACATACACGCCGCCCGCACCGTCCAGGGCAATGCCGTTGCCATGATCCGCGCCGCTGCCGCCGAGGTAGGTCGAGTACAGCAGCGCCGATCCGCCTGGGTTGAGCACGGTGATAAATGCATTGCTATAGTTATAGCCTGCCAGGTTATTCACGGTCTGAAATGCGCCCGGTGTGGTGGGAAAATCCTTTGAACCCGCTCCGCCCGTCACATAGGCGTCGCCCAGGTCGTCCACGGTGATGGCTTGGCCGTAGTCTCCCTGGCCGACTGCCTTGCATTGAGGAGGGCCGCAGTATGGGTCCAGTATGCCAGTGCCGCCCAGAAAAGTGGAGTACACCAGGCCCGTGCCGGCCGGATTCACCTCGGTGACAAAGGCGCTTTCAGCGTAATTGGCGAGGGCATTGTTGGTGGGCTGAAGAGCGCCTGCCGTCACTGGGTAATTCGACGAAGTCGTCGAGCCGGTCACATAGGCGTCGCCCGAGCCGTCCAGGGCAATGCCATGGGCATAATCTTGGTCACTGCCGCCCAGGTAGGTCGAGTACACCAGCGCCGAACCAGTCGCGTTGAGCTTGGTCACAAAGGCGTTTACACCATATATGCCGGGGCTGCCGTTCGCAGTTTGAAACGCACCCGTGGTCACGGGAAAATCCGTCGATTGCGTCTGGCCGGTCACATAGGCGTTGCCTGAGCCGTCCACGGCAATGCCGGTGCTGTAATCGCCATCCCCGGTTCCGGCGTGGCCGCTTCCGCCGAGATAGGTCGAATACACCAAGGCCGTGCCGGTTGGGTTGAGCTTGGTGATAAATGCATTGCCGAGGGTAAACTCGGTGGTGCCATTTGGTGCATCGTTATTCACGGTCTGAAAAGCGCCCGCTGTGGTAGGAAAATCGGTTGACTCCGCCTCGCCGGTCACATAAGCATCGCCCGAGTCGTCCAGGGCAATGGCGAAGGCCTCATCGAGGCTACTGCCGCCAAGGAAAGTCGAGTACACCAGCGCCGTGCCAGTCGCGTTGAGTTTGGTCACGAAGGCGTTACCACCTTTGTTCACAGTTTGATACGCACCTGTGGTCACGGGAAAATCCGTCGAAGATGCAGTACCGGTCACATAGGCGTCGCCCGAGTTGTCCACGGCGATGCCAGTGCCGACAAGCTCGCCGGCGCTGCCGCCCAGGTAGGTCGAATACAACAGCGCCGTGCCGGTTGGGTTGAGCTTGGTGATAAATTCATTCCAGCCCTCGGGCGCCGCTTTATTCACGGTCTGAAACGCGCCGCTTGTGACGGGAAAATTCGTCGAAAGTGTTTCGCCGACCACATAGGCGTTGCCGGAGCTGTCTACGGCAATACCGTAGGCGACGTCGCTGATACTGCCGCCGAGGTAGGTGGAATAACTAAGCACCGGGTCGATCACAAGCGGTTTTGAATGGTCGTATCGGCCAAGCCTGAAGCCGACTGTGTTCGCCGACAGCATGGCGAACTGACCGTCAACCGGCTGCCGCAAGCCGTCCGTCACTTGATAGACGACCGGCTTGTGAAACGCGATCTCGCCGTTTGCCGCTGAAACGGTCAAATCTCCATCGGCAGTCAGATCAAGCTTTTTTGCTCCCGCAAATTCAAGTCGGATGGGCTTCGGATTGGCCCCCGGCGCAACCACGAAGTCGTATTCCAACTGCCGCTGGTTGCCGTAGTAGACCAGATCGATGCCCGGATAGACGCCCGCGTATTTCACTTTGGCAAAGGTCGGCACGCCTGTGTGCCATTGGGCCGGGTCGTTGCCAATGAAGTAGTTGGCCGTGCCGGGGAGCGTATCACTGCCTATGACATGCGTTGCGCGGTTGGCGCCCGCCAAATCCATCCGCAGGACATCGGCATTCCTGGCCGGGTGCGTGGAAGCGGGCTTGAGGCCAGCTCCGATGGCCTGCTGAGGCTTCACGCTTGAGACCTCCGGCTTGGTCAGCGCCAATACCGCCGACGAATCCGTAAGAAACAGCGAATAACCGCTGCCGTTGGAAAGAAACTTCACGGTCTTATCGGCCTGACCTTGGTTGGCCTCAAAGCTGAGCGGGATTCTGCCGTAGTTTTGGGCCACTTGCGCCTTCTTCGCCGCAGGGTTGTCTGCTGGCTGAGAGGCCGGGCCTGCCGCTAAAGACGTGAGCGCTGATGCCGCGATGAGTCCGTACACAAATAGGGATCGCAGTGAGGTAGATTGAACGCCCAAGAGCATAGATATCTCCTTTTGCACTCCGTTTGGTTGTCTGGTTGAAGCTCGGGGGGTCGGGCTCCTCCTCGCATAGTACGCCCCATTCGCGTAAGTAAACTGTAAATGGATAAATATTATCCAATTATTTTTTAGAAAAGCGCCCCAGAGCGACAAATCCCGAAAAACGCATCTTACTCCGCGTTTCCCATGCGGCGTCTATGCCAGCATTCCCTCGTAACGCTCACGGGAAATGCTGCAAAGATAGGGCACTGGCTCGGTCAATGTGCCAGTTTCCATAGCCGACCATGCCGGACAGCGCGGACAGTAGCCTCGCATGTCGCAAGCCAGGCAGACGGAGCCGAGAGGCGGCGCGTCGTCCACAAAGTGCTGCAGATGTTCCCAAGCTGCGCGAAAACCGGTATCGAGCGGTCGCGCCGCTGGTTTGGACAAGTTCAGGCAAGGGTTCATCTAACGATGGCTCCCTGAGACGACACAGCAATTTTGACGCACTATGAAGTGTAAGTGCCCTGAGCGACTGTCCTTACTATGATTGCCGAATCCCATGTACTTGTGGCGTACTTGGAAACTGCGTATTGACCGTTTCCTGCGTATTATTGCGGCTATTTTTTTCAATAACTTATTTGTTTTCAATGCGGCTCCGTAATCCGACTCCCGCCGCCTCACCATAAACAATCGACAATAAAGGAATTATTTACAGATGCGGCTATGATTGCCTCTAATGTCTGACAGGCTGCCTTCTCTATCGGAGGACTCTCCCTTAGGATGGATATATCAGTGGAAGGCAGGTCCAGTGAGTCACCAGTTGAAGATGAGCAGTCATAACGGCGATGTGCCCGCGCCTGGGAAGGCCGCAAACAATCGTTCTCGTTTATGGCGATGCATTTCCTGGATCTGGGACAAGATTCGCCGCCTGGGGATTCGCTATTTCGTCTTCCTGATCTTCATGGAAGCGCTCTCTGAAATTCTAAGCAGGCAGAGCGGACTAGACCCGCTCCGTTGTCACCTCCTTATTGAAGCGCCTCTTCTGCTGGCGCTTTATTGGGCGTTTAACTTCGCGTTCCGTCCGGGAAAGCTGTCGGCCTTCGTCGCTGCGCTGCCACTCGTGGTGGCCTATGTCGCCTGCGATGTATTCTTCGTTGCGTACGGAGACGTGCTGCGCATCATCGACCTCCGAAACCTGCCTGAGCTTCTTAAGGTGCTGCCATTCGCCAAGAAGGCGGGGTTGATGCTGGCTCTGGGCATGCCGCCTGCTCTGCTGCTTGCTTTCGTCAACTATCGAAGATACTGGCGCGCGCTGACCGTAGCTGGGCTTGCGCTGCTTGGGTCCGCGATGGTGGAGTTTTTCCCGAATGCGGTACTCTCCGGACTTCATTTCGCGCGTCTTGATGTGGCGATATATTCCGATGCGCAGAGCGTGAATGACAACGGCCGTCTCACCATGGTGCTTTATTTTGAAGCATCGCGCAGGGTCGCGATCAAG
Organism: Acidobacteriaceae bacterium; assembly: GCA_003156235.1. GTDB lineage: Bacteria > Acidobacteriota > Terriglobia > Terriglobales > Acidobacteriaceae > Telmatobacter. The sequence goes on along the minus strand of PMGP01000446.1, from coordinate 16,381 downwards.
CAGACCAACGCTTACCGCAAGCGTGGCGAGTATGACCAGGAGGTACGCGCCAGCGCGGATTTCATCCGCAAGAACGGTAATCGTCACAACGTGTATCTGGTCGTACTTGAAAGCTGGGTAGATCCGACGCTCTTTCGCGGAGTCACCTTTTCAAGGGATCCACGACACCCCGATTTTGCGCAGTTGGTCGGACAGGAGCAAGGGTTTTCCATCTCGCCCGTCTTCGGAGGCGGAACCGCCCAGGCGGAGTTCGAGGCGCTATGCGGCGCGCCAGCTTTGAATGAGCTTTCCGAGATCGAGTTCGATGTTTTTACCGGTCATGCGGCGGGTTGCATGCCCGGCATCCTGCATCAGGCCGGTTACGCAACCTACGTCAGCAACGCTTATCAGCCGGACTACTTCAACAGCACCAAGGCCTATACCGGAATCGGGTTCGATAAACTTTACTATCCGATTGAATACTCGCGCGATCGCGATACCTACCTGACGGTGAGCAACGCATCGGATGCCGAGACGTATTTGTTCGACGGGGATCTGTTCAATCAGAATCTCGCCTTTATCGCGCGAACGCTGCGGGAACGTCCTGAGCAGCCGATCTTCAACTACGTGCTTACCATGTACGGCCATGAGCCCCACGACATCGACACCGATCGGCGGCCGCTGGTTCTGTCGATGAAAGCACCGCATGACGACCAGCAGTTGCTGCGGGCCGCCAACCAGTATTGGTACCGCACACAAGCGATTGCCAGCTATATCCGCGCCCTGATCAAGCTCGATCCCGAGAGCCTGATCATCCTGGTATCCGACCATGTGCCGCCACTCAACGAGGGAACGAATAGCTACAAGGATTTTCGTTACCTCAATAACATCGACGATAGCACGCACATGAACCGTATCGTGGTGGTGGAGGACGGCAAGGTGGTGCGTCACAAGACCATCCACCACTACAACATTCCCTCGCTCATCTACGACTACCTGACCAGCCAGAGATATTGCGCGCAAAACAATTGCGATCTATCGAAAGCCGAGCGAGAGAACAAGTACAGGCTGCTGATCTCGCGCGCGGTCAGCCCGATGTAGGATCCGGGCGTGATCGCGATTCCAGAATTGCGTGAGTTATGTTTCAAATTGCAATAGGGCGAGCCGCGGCCAAATTACCGAGGCGTCGGATAGGTTCTGTAGGCGACTACTTCCGCGTTGAATGAAGTTCCGCGAATCTCAGAGGTTTTAAGTAGCACCTCAAAGTAAGGGAAGCGATCCGCGTGAATGATGTTGCGGAACTTCTGCAATTGATCTTCGGAGGTTAGGAACTCGGCAGCTGCGCTGGACGCATCTGAGTCCGTACCCGCGACGATGATTGTGTTGCCGGTTCTACTCGGATTGGGGAGGTAGGCAACAACGCTGTATCCAACCGGTCCCTTCTGCGTGGAGGACTCAGTGTACACGGCCTGCTCGCCGGCTTGGGGATGGTTGTTGACAACGAACATACCCGCTCCGGCGGTATCCAGGTTGAAGTTGAGTTGGTCGTCGAAGAGGAAAACCCATGGATTGGCCTTCTTGCCGCCGATCAGAATCGCGTTGTCCCGCTTCAGAGAGTCAGCCTCGTAGAAGCGCGAGGCTGTGAGGTGCAGCGAAAGAGAGAAGGGGTCGAGAGCAATAATCCGCTGCGCGGCAAGAACGCCGCCAAAAGTAATCAGATTGTGATTAAAGACCTCGTCCAAATCCGCTTTCCGGTCGGCGCTGAAATCGGACGACTTGATCTGCTGGAGAAAACTGCGGCTCAGATAATCCTCCAGTGTAATGGAATGGTGGGTGATGTTTTCAATTACACTGGCCGAGTCATCCGGCAAGACGATATCAGTTTGTTGATTATTGCGGAGAAAATCTCCCCAAAATGCCGCTACCGCCGGTTTGTTCTCCCAAGGGTGGAGTGTCTTATGCATCGCGCGATTCTGCTCAAAGAGAACCGCGCAGGCAATGGCGAGCAACAAGCATACGGTGGCCCACAGAATATGCGCAAGAAGACGGGGACGAGTCCGATCCAAGTCATGGTGCGGTGGAGTCGAATGCAGGAGTTCTTCGCGCGCTGACGCCTGATGCCCCTCGACCTCAGGAAGCCGGCGGCGAAAGATGGGCTTATATCCGCCACGGGGAATTTCGAGGATCAGAGTCTCGTGCGCGCCCTCCGACGCAAAGTATGCTTCGATGCGCTTTCTCAGCTCGGTCGCATTGACCCGGACGATATTGTCCTGGCTTGTGTCATAAGTCGCGGGTCTGCCAAAAACCCTGGCGCCTATTTCCTGTTCGTGGATCTCCGTGCTGCCGTCTTTGAGAGAATGTTTTCCGACGTAGAGCAGAAAATCACGCAGCCGTGCAGCGCGGATAAAATGCTCACTGGCGGCCACTCGCTCGATCAGAGCGCGCCGTTCTTCTACGCTTGGCTGATCCGCGGCTTCTTGCGCCAGATGATTCAAAATAGTAGCCATGGGTGGTGTCCGTATGCCCGTAGACGCCTGCAAGTCTAGCGCGGGCAGTTCTTCTCAGGCAAGGAAGAACTTGAGGCCTCTTGAAAAACTGGCTCCAGATGACGTTCCTCCAGTTTAACCTTCTCCTGGAGATAAATGCTGTATATTATTACAATATAATAACTTATTCATCTCTTTACAGTAAATTTCACCGTTCACTTTGCGGTAAATTAACTTGCCAGCGCGTCCTCAGGTTTCGATAATCCCCTACGAGTTTGCTTCTCGGACTACTCAGAGCAGCGAATATGCCATGCACCTTGGTCTTTCGGCAATCCAGGAGCTGTACCGCCGGAGACGCCGGGTAAGCTCCGGGCACAGAGAGCGGATGGGTTCTAGNNCCTGGGGCCCCGTTCGCTCAGGATGACAGCAATTTTTGTGATGCGTATTTCTGACTCAGGACCTAGATGGCAATCATCTTCACAGACTGATCGTCATCGCCGCTGGAACCAATAGGTGGAAGTTTGCGCTATTGAACAGAGGCGCCAAGGACGCCAGAAGCATTCTAGGCATGGATATTCTTGTGACAAGCCAGCGAAAGCACGGTGACTGGCAGATGCAAAACCCTAAACCTGCGTTCATGCGCAATGAATCAAGCGCATAGACGCTTTCAGGAGGCAACATGCGATTCAGCAATACAAATGGCATAGTGTCAACCAGACAAAGGGCAGCGAAATTTTGTCTTTTTCTAGTGACATTCGTGGTGACGGCCCTGCTGGCCTCGTCATCGATACAGGCTCAGCAATACCTTGGCACGCTGAGCGGCAGTGTGGCCGATCAGACGGGCGCCAAGGTAGTGGGCGCAAGCGTGACCGCCAAGGCCGCATCGACAAACTTTGAGACCAAGGCTATCACCAATGGATCGGGCGATTACACCATCCCCTTCCTTACCCCCGACACCTACACGGTAACGATTCAAGCCGGGGGCTTTGGCGGCCAAACGCTCACCGGCATCGTTCTGACAGCCAGCGCGACAGCGCGCGCGGATTTCTCATTGAAAGCGGCCGGCGCCAACACAGAGATTACCGTCAGCGCGGATTCCGAGATTCTGGATACCACTTCGGCCAACCTGGCGACGACAATGCTGACCGAGGAAGTCCTCGAAACGCCGAATATCGGACGCAACCCGTTTGTGTTTGAGACACTGGCGGCCGGTATCTTCTCGGCCGGATCGGGCGGCTATATCCAGGGCAAGGCAAGCACGTTTACCAACGCGTGGAGCGGCGTGGCCGTGCAGATCGACTCGAACGGCAGCAGCGGCCATAACCGCCTGACGCTGGACGGCGTCCCTGACGATCCTTCAGAGCGCTTCTCCGGCGCCAGCTACCTGGGCTTTTCGCCCTCGATAGAAGCAGTGCAGGAAGTGAAGACCCAGACGGGCCTTTATGACGCCGAGTATGGACATGGAGACGGCGTGGTGGCCAACACGGTGCTCAAGACCGGCTCAAATACGTATCACGGCGCCGCATACTATGTCTTCCGCAACACCTACATGGATGCGAATTCCTATCAAAACAATCATAAAATTCCGATAGCGCCCCGTGTTAACGATCAGTGGACACAGCCGGGCGGCGTCTTCGACGGTCCGATCCGGATTCCGCACGTCTACAACGGGCATGACAAGACCTTCTTCACGGTGGCATACGAATACACTCAGTTGCACGCGCCTGTGACATATAGCGGGAAGATGCCAACCGTTACCGGCGTCAATCAAAAGACCGGCGCTACCGATGGGGGCAATGTGGCCGGCGACTTCGGCAACCTCTGCTCAACTTTCAATGCGAGCGGCATTTGCACCAGCGGCATACAGATTTTCGATCCCAACACGCTCACTGGCGCGGTAAATATAACTCCCGGCCAGCGCAACCCGTACCCTTATAACATCATTGCTGCAACTGCGACTACGCCGACCGGCATCAACACGGCGGGCGCGGCGCTGATGGGCTACTATCCGGCGCCGAATACCACCCTGACCAGCACCGGAAACTACGTCTCGACTGACACCTCGGCGCCTAACAAATACTACGGCTTTGTGGCGCGCGTCGACCAGCAGTTCTCCGACAAGCACCATTTTGACGCCAAGTTCTTCAAGGACGTCCTGCATCAGCTTTACCCGAACGAGGGATTTCCGCACGCGGAAGGACCTGGGGGCGCATGCTGTTCTTACACCGTCTATCGCAACAACGAGGGCGGCAGCGTAGAAGACAGCTACCAGTTTTCACCCACAATGGTGTTGAATGCGCGTTTAGGCACCATCTACCACCCCTTCGGCCTGGTTTATCCGGGAGCTACGTTCAATCTGGCCTCCCTCAACATTGCCGGAACCGGTCTTCCGTATCAATCATTCCCCGGCACGTCGTTCGGGGACAGCTATGCGAGTTTGCAGAACGGCAGTGCCGGACAGGTCAGCGCGGATGCGCTCAGTTCAGTCTCTGTTCTGCTCGCCAAGACTGCGCGCAGCCATTCTCTGCGCGTGGGCTTCGAAGGCAATCTGAGCCGGTATAACGTGCAGAATCCGATGAGCGGCGTTGGGACCTTCGCATTTGACCGCACATTTACGGAGGCGCTTACTTCTGGCCAATCCTGTACAGGCACAGGATACGGCTGTACATCTGCTGGAGATGACATGGCCGCGCTGCTGCTTGGCGTTCCGACCAGCGGATCGTATGCCAATAACATTGCTTACGCTCTATCGCAGCAGTACATGGCGCTCTTTGTGCAGGACGACTGGCGCGTCAGCTCCAAGCTGACGATAAACGCCGGCCTTCGCTGGGACTATGAATCGCCCTTCACGGATCGTTACAACCGGATGGTCTCCGGCTTCTGCACAACTTGCACCAACCCACTGCAGACTTCTGTATCGAGCCTGCCGCTGTATGGCGGCCTGACTTTCGCCAACACCACCGTCACGCCGAGCCGCTATGTAGCGCCGAAAGAGTTCGGCCACATCCAACCGCGTTTTGGCGTCTCCTACCAGATCACGCCCAAGCTCGTGGCGCGCGGCGGCGTGGGACTGTTTTACTTCAACACACAAGATCAACCGCAGGCACAGGGATTCAGCGCCTCGACCAACTATGTCTCAGGGTCAGGCGCCTTTGTGCCGCAAAACAGTCTCAGCAGCCCGTTCCCGGTCAGCGCTGGGCTACCTCAAGGAGTGAATCTGCCGACGGGAAGCTCGCTGGGACTATCGACAGCACTTGGCCAGAGTTTCAGTTACACCGAACCAACCACCGTGCAGCCGAAGCAGTTGCAGTATTCCGCCGGCCTCCAATATCAGTTGCCCGGCCAAACCGTGCTGCAAATCAGCTATGTGGGAAACAAGGTCTTCCAGCTTCCCGTCAACAAGGCGATTGACGTTCTGCCCGCCTCGTACCAGGGCACCGTCGCCTCGCCGCTGATTGGCAGTCAAATCGCTGCCTTGCAAAACAAGGTTACGAGTCCTTTTGCCGGTCTGTCGCAAATGGCCGGATCGTCTCTGGCCGCGGCAACAATCCCTCAGTTCTGGCTCTATGGGACTTACCCTGAATTCACAGGTGTCACCGATAACTTCCAGCCCGTCGGGACCGTTCTGTACAACTCGCTCCAGGTCTCGGTGAACAAACGATTGTCCCATCACTTTGATATACAGGGCAACTTTACCTGGGAAAAGATCATGGATAAGAATGTATTCCTGAATCCGACGGATACAAATCTCTTTCGTTATCAAGACTCACAGCCCAATCTTCTTTCCAATTTGTGGGGAACCTATCACTTCCCCGAGTTTGCTGATAAGCCGATCGTTCGGGAATTTCTGGGCGGATGGAAGCTGCAAGGCGTACTGCGTGCCAGCAATGCTCCTCTGATCGCCAATCCGGGCAGCATAGGAGGCAGTGCGAATGCTCCAGGCGCCGGCAATCCAGGCTACACCTATAAGCAGTTGATGGTTCCGACGCCGGCAAGCCGTAACTATGCCACGATGTTCAACCCGTGCTATCTGGCTTGGACTGAAGTCGCCGGCACAACCGGAACCTGGGCGAACGCAAGCACCTGCTCCGGCGCCAATACCACGCCGGCCTTCCAGCAGGAGCCGCTGTTCACGCTGAACACACTTGGGCCGTACATGAACATTCGTGAAATCGTTCACCCGCTGGCGGATGCATCCCTCTTCAAGACCTTCAAGATTCGCGGGGCCACCAACTTTGAAATCCGCGGAGAGTTCTTCAACGTCCTGAACACGCCGAACTTCGGCGGTCCGAACACAACTCCAACCGGCTCCGGCTATGGTGGCGTGTCGACGCCGCTGAGTCAGGCCAACGATGCTCGCCTGACGCAGTTGACGGCACGCGTCAACTTCTAATTTGAAGTCTCCGGCTCTGGACTTCCGAGAAACTGAAAATCTCTCGGAAGTTCACCTTTATTCAAGGACACAGCAGCTTTGTGTCTTCGACTTGCAAAGCGGTTGCAACGCAGCCAAGAACATGAGGATCAAAGTGCGACCCAGGATGACATTGGGATGGAAGAGCTGCGTACTTCATATAACGCTCGCCATCTTGTGCGCCAGTGTTTTCTACGGGCAGGCTTACAAGCCGCCGGCGGATGCATTGCGAGCCGGTTTCAAGCAGCCGCCCGCTGCCGCGAAACTGCGCTGCTATTGGTGGTGGCTCAACGGCAACACTACGGCGGAGACCATCACGCGCGACCTGAAAGCGATGAAGGAGCATGGGTACGCGGGAGCGATTCTGGTCGATGCTGACGGCTCGGGTCAGCAGAGAAATACTGAAGTGTCTGTTGGGCCAGCTATCGGCAGCCCCCAATGGATCGCGCTCTACGTGCATGCCCTCAAAGTAGCGCAACAGCTCGGACTGGAGATTAGCCTCAACGTCACCAGCCGTTGGGATGTTGGAATTATCGGCGGCCCAACCGTCAAGCCGGAAGATGCCATGAAGCTGCTCACCTTTTCGCAAGCCGTTGTGGAAGGTGGTGGCAGTAGAACGGTGCAACTTGCTTTGCCTCCGGCAGCAAATGGCTTCTATCGCCCGATTGCGACACTTGCCTATCCGCTGCGGCACGGAGCCCCGCTCGCAGGAGCGCCGGATAGCAGCCGCGCAGCCATCGTAGATTTGTCTTCCAAAACGGCGTCTAATGAAACAGGCATCTCCATGGAACCGATCAGTCAAGGGTTGCGCAATGCGCCCTCTGTTTCAGGCGAAGAGGATGCCGGCGCAAATGAGATTGTCGATGTTAGCTCCCACATGAGCGCGGACGGCGTCTTGCAGTGGACATTTCCATCCGGCACATGGGAAGTGCTTCGCATTGGCTACACCGACTCTCCCCAGAGCCTGACTGATTACACGGGAGCCACGCTCGGGCTGGAGATGGATGCGATGAGTCCGCAGGCCTTCGACCACTACTGGAAACAGGCCATCGAACCACTGCTGGATGCGGCTAAACCGAATATCGGCGCCAGCCTGCGCTATCTTGTCACCGATAGCTGGGAGGCCGGCGGAACAAACTGGACAGCCGAATTCCGCGAGGAATTCCTGCGCAGGCGAGGATATGATCCGGTTCCGTATTTGCCGATTATTGCCGGGCGCATTATGGGCAGCCGCGATGTTAGCGAACGCTTCCTGTTCGATCTGCGACGCACCGTTGCCGATCTAATTGCCGTCAACTACTATGATCGCTTTGCCGAACATGCCAAGGCGCGCGGACTGGGGACGCATCCGGAAGCCGGCGGCCCACATGGCGCGCCGATCGACGCGCTGGAGAATTTTCGCAGTTCATCCTACCCGCAGACCGAGTTCTGGGCCGACTCCGGATGGCACCGCGTTACGGACACCGAGCGGTTTTTTGTCAAAGAAGCTTCCAGCGCCGCCCACATCTATGGCAAACCTCTCGTGGCGGCTGAAGGGCTCACCAGCATGAACCTGGCCGCATGGTCGGAGTCTCCAGGAACCAATCTGCAGCCTACCTTCGATCATGCCCTCACCGAGGGACTGAACCGCCTCTTCTGGCACGAGTTCACCTCATCGCCCGCGGAGTACGGACTGCCGGGTCAGGAATATTTTGCCGGCACACATTTGAATCCAAATGTTACCTGGTGGCGCCAGTCCGCGCCTCTCTTGCTGGCTTTCAACCGCGCGCAGTTTCTTATGCAACAGGGAGGTTCCGTCTCCGATCTTCTGTATTTCTACGGAGATCAGGTGCCGGGCATGGTGCGCGACAAAATGGACGACCCAGCCCATGTGCTGCCCGGTTATGACTACGATGTGACCAATGAAGATGCTCTGCTGCATCGCATGCAATTTTCCGGTTCAGATATTCATACGCCGGAGGGACTCCATTACCGCGCATTGGCGCTTCCTGATTCGCGCTCCCTCTCTTATCCGGCGCTGATGTGGGTCAAACGGTTTGCGCATCAAGGCGGGATTATCATCGGCCTCAAGCCTACTGGTCCGCTCGGCCTCATCCCTTCTCAAAAAGAAGCGGAATACACGCAGACAGTCAACGAGATGTGGGGGAGTTGTGAAGGCAGTGGCGCAAGCGAGGTTCGCTATGGACAGGGGCATATCTACTGCACAGCGAACGCAAGAATCGCTCTTACTGCGATGGGCGCCATCCCGGACTTCACTTATACGTTGAATGGCGGCCAAGGAAGCAGTGAAGAAGGACACGTCCTCGACTATGTCCATCGGAGAACCGCCAACGCGGATATTTACTTTGTCCGGAATACGCTAACAAAAAGTGTGGAAGCAACCGTATCGTTCAGGGTGCATGACCGCGCCCCAGAACTCTGGATGCCGGACACAGGCTCTACTGCCCCGGCGCTGGTGTACAAAGAAACGAAGGATGGCCAAACAGAAATTCCACTTACCTTCCCCTCCACTGGATCGGTCTTTTTCGTCTTTGAGCGCCACCAGAATTTGCACCTGACCAGCCTGCAACGCGATGGAAGCGAAATTTATCCCTCGGTGCTCCAGGGTGTTGGAGTATATGCGAGCGGCGGCTCTGCTCTTGTTACCTCTGAGCCTGGAACCTACGCCGCAACGTACTCTAACGGCCGCCGCCGGACCTTTGCAGTCCAACCGGACGACACGACTGCGCAGATATTTGGGCCATGGACGCTTTCTTTTCCGGACGGATGGGGCGCGCCGACTTCAATCCCTCTGCCACGGTTTGAATCCTGGACCCAGTCACAGAATACTGGAGTGAAATATTTCTCCGGCACGGGAACCTATCGCGCAGTTCTTCACATTCCCGGCACGCTTCTCACGTCTCAACGGCAGCTCTGGTTGAACCTGGGACAAGTGCGCGAGATTGCTTCCGTCGCTGTCAATGGCATTGCAGTGCAGACAATGTGGAGGGCTCCATTTGTTGCGCGCATCGATCCCGTGCTCCATTCGGGAGACAACACGCTGGAGATTCAAGTTACCAATTTGTGGCCCAATCGCATTATCGGAGACTTGCAACCATCGGCAACTGCCCGCTATACCCACACAAATGTTCGCGCTTACACAAAAGATTCTCCATTGCTGCCGTCTGGCATTCTCGAACCGATCGCCATACAAATCGGCAGCATGAAGCGATTCAAGTAAGAGACGGCAGCAGGCCGAGGCACTTATCCAGGTAATATATCTCGGAAATTGTGAGTCCACATTCTCGTTTCCCACCCTTTCCGCAGAAAAAAGCGGAAAGGATGGTGATCTTGTTGGCATCCACACCCGGCGTGACGTTGGAGGCATGATCGCCGGTCAGGCTGGCGGCAATGCCAAAGCCATTCCAGAAGGTCACGGCCGCGTTCGCGCCTCCGCCCTTGATCCAGAAGCTGGTCTGGCCGGGCAATGCCTGGGACCGCTCGCCAGCAAAGGTTACAGCCAGGTCGGTGGAGACCGTCTCCGGCGCAATCGGCTTCTGGCTCTACTGGGCCCAACCTGCGGCGCACGCCAATGGACATGCGCCCACAAGGAGCACCTTTCAGCGATTCGATATGCGCATCTCAGTTCTCCTTTTTACTCAACCGTCAAGGTGACGGTGGATGTGTGCGACAGCGCGCCCGAGGCTACGGTCACGGTCACAGTGTAGCTTTGCTGCGTCTGGGCAGAGGAGCCGGTGTTGGAGCCGCAACCGCTCAATCCGGCCAGCGTTGCCGCACCCGCGCCCGCCAGCAATACGACCGCGAGCATCCTGCCCAGCCGCGTGCCGCTCTTGCGCAGCCTGCCCGCAAAAGGCAACAGCAACAGCGCCAGCGAGAACGGCGCCAGAAGCGAAGCCAGATTGCCGCCCGCAGGTTGCGTGGACGCGGTGGTCTGAGGAACCTGGACGGTCAGCACCGTATTGCCGGTCAGCGCAGTGTTTGCGGGCAGAGTCCACGACCACGGGTTGTTGGAGGCGAAAACCCACGCCGGCGGAGTAAGGGTCATTGTCGTACCCGAGGGCAGTGCAGGCGACGAACTGACGGTGAAAGTCACTGGCGACGGGAAGGTGGTGCCGCTGCTCGGAGCAATGGGGAACGAATACGTTGCCGTACCGCCCGGAAGAATCGTTTCCGATGCCGTAGGAGTGCCCAGATTGATGTCAATCGCCGCCTCGGAGACTGTATTGCTGGGTCCGGCGACGAGGAAGTTCGTGTCGCCGTTATAGAGCGCGGTGATGTTGTGCGTGCCGGTAACCGTGTAGGTGACGGCGCAGATCGCTTGTCCGTTTGACGTAGTTACCGCCGCGCTGGCGCAGGCCGTGATCACCGTTCCGCCATCCGAGAAGGCCACCGTGCCCGTCGGATTACTGATCGAGGAAGAAACCGTGGCCGTGTAGGTGACCGGATTCTGCAACAAAATCGGATTCAGGCTGGTGGTCAGCAAGACTGCGGAGGCCGCCTTGTTGATCGTGTCGGTAATCGTGCCGCTGGCGCTGGCGTAATTGCCGGTGGGATCGGTGAAGCTCCACGAGTCGGCAGTATACGTTCCGGCGTTAGTGTGAGTTGTGCCGCTCAGGGTAAGATCGGCGGCAAGGTTAACGCCGCCTATGCCTATGGCCGTGCCAGTGGCTGTATGCGCATTGCCATCATAGGTCAGGGTATAGGGCGTGACGTGGATGGTGGCCGTGGCCGGCGTGATTACCAGGGTTCCGGTTGCCGTGCCGGTGTAGTTCGTGTTGCTGATGGTTGCAACCACGGTGTAACTGCCTGCTGCCGTCGGCGCGGTAGAGGACGGACCATAAATCCATCCGCCTGTGCCGGTATAGATGAAGTTCACCGTCATCCCCGAAGGGATGGTGGTGGCACTGGCAGAAAGAGGCGCGCCGGTGTAAGTCTGCGCCAGGCTGCCCAGGGTGATTGTGGCGCTGGCCTTGTTCACGGTATAGCTCGATGAGACGGAGGTCGTCGCCGTGGGATAGCCGTTGCTGCTTGTATAGGTAGCGGTGACCGAGTGCGAGCCGACGCTGAGTCCTGTCAGCAAGCCCGTGGCGACGCCGCTGCTGTTGACCGTCCCGCTGGCGGCCGCTGTGGATGAGCCGTCCAGGTAGAATGCCACGGTGCCTGTCGGCTCCAGCGATGTGCCGGTAACGGTGGCGGAGACCGTAACAGGAGCTACATTTATTGCAACCGCCCGGAAAGCGGCCTCAGCCACGGGAGCAATCACCGGCCACGCCAGAGGGCCGAAGTGGATCATGTCGCTGATAGACACTGCCACGCCAGATGCGTGTGCAGTCTGATTGCCGCCGTAGCCGCGTGCCAGAGTTAGCGTGTAGGTTGGTCCTGTCCCGGTTATTCCCAAAATCTGCGCGTTGTCTGCGTTGGCCGTAGTTGGTTCGAAGGTAGTAATTGAGTCTATGAAGAAACCATAATACTCGACCGCCGAACAGGTGATGGGAACGCTGGTATCATCAGCGCCTATCGCTCCCGTGGTGGTGCAAGTTGCCTGCACTGCACGAAGAGAAGTCGGCGGTTCATGGTGTGTACAGTCAGATTGATCGGTGATGTTGGGAGAGGCACAGGCATAGTTGATAAGCGCGCCCAGCACGTCCGCGTAGCCAGCACCGAACTGCGCTGCCAGCGCATTGTTGATGTCTGGGAAGGAGTGACCATAATACCCGCCATACCACTCATAATCCACATTAGTAGGAATGACCGAAAGCACGATGGAGGGCACGCCGAGGTTGGCGCTTTTGGCAACCATTGCCTCATCATCAGAAAGGATTTGTGCTGTATTGGTGTAGTTATTCGTCCCTGCCCAGATGGACTGATAGGCGTAAGGATAGACGATGGTCGGATAGAACTGTGGCGCACCCGGCGCGGAGACAGCCGAACCCGCAAGGTTGGGCGTAAATGTGATGGTGCTGCCGCTTATAGTCAGAACGCCGACAACTCCTTCAATCGTTCCCGGTTCGCAGATCGACAGTGCCCCGCAGTTGATCGTTGGACCGTTAGGCGTGATGGGTTCATAACCAACGGGGAAAGTGACGGTAACTCCGGTGCATGAACCTGACGTAGCGCAAGCGGGAATAACGCCGCCGGATACCGTTGCATACGTTGGCACGCCGCCATTCCTTACTCCGATCTGCGTGCTGCTGCCAGCCACTGCATCGTTGTAAACTTGCAAGCCAAGATCAAGGCTCATTTGTGTACAGTAGCCGCCTGCGAAATAACTTATCCCCTCCTCTGCTACTGTCAGCGAATCTCCGTTGCAGTGAATAATCCCCGCACTGTTCGGCGCAGAAGGCAAGAAGGAGGTGATCGTAATGCCGGACGTGGGCGTGGGAATTGCGGTCAGCCCAGTGGTGCTGGAGACGCTTGCGCTGTAGATGCTGTTTCCGGAATAGCTGGCCTCGACCTGATGTGTTCCGGTACCTATGGGCGAGATGTCGGTCGCAGTGGCGGTCGCGGTTTCGGTCAATTGCGTCAATAAGATCGCTACTGTGCCGTTGACGTCCTGATTAGGCAAAGCCAGGTCCGGAAGGCCATCGCCATTGAAGTCAGCGGAGGCCATGTATCCGGAGCCCAAGGGCAGATTTACGCTGATTGGGATCGCAGCAGCAAACGTGCCGTCGCCGTTGCCCAGAAGATAATCCAGAGTATCGTGCCAGAATCCCACGACTGCCAGATCGGAGATACCATCGCCGTTGAAGTCCCCAACCGATAGAGACCGAAAATTCATGCCGGGCGCATTGTAGTACGCTGGTGTCTTGAACGTTCCGTCGCCATTTCCCAGGAGCACTGTTACTGCATTTGTGACGTAGGCGCCATAATTTGCTACAGCCAGATCGAGTATCCCATCGCCGTTGAAATCCGCGACTACGAGGCCAGTTGGGCCGGACCCTACCGTGGGGGTTGCGGCAACTTGAGTGAAAGTTCCATCCCCTTTGCCAAGGAAAATCATCACCGTCCCGTTGGAGTTATTGCAGGGATAGCTGTTCCCGCAACTATTGACAACGGCCAGGTCGGCGATCCCGTCTCCGTTAAAGTCTCCGACAGCAACCGTAATAGGACTCATCCCGGTTGGCAGACTTGCAGGGGCCGCGTTGAAGGTTCCGTCTCCATTCCCCAAAAAAATCAGAACCGAATCCGCATTGACCACGGCCAGATCGGCGATGCCATCTCCATTGAAGTCTCCCGTGGCCACGGACTGCGGAGTGCTGACGGTATTCAGGTTAGGCGTCGATGTAAAGGTGCCATCACCCACGCCCATGAGGATCGTCACGGTATTGCTGTCAACACTCGTCAAGGCGAGATCCGGGATGCCATCGCCGTTGAAGTCTGCCACAACAATCGAGTCGGGATAAAGTCCCACAGTTGGGCTCGCAGCCGCTCTAAATGTTCCATCCCCATTGCCCAGAAGAATAGTCAACGAGGTTTGACCGGAGTTACTATTCGATATGGCCAGATCGGGAATACCGTCGCCGTTAAAATCCGCCGTCGCTACTACATTTGGCTCCATAACTGTCGCGGGGTTGCTGATATTCAGAAAGCTCAATGCCTGTGAGCCTGTGCCCGGCGTTGCCGTCCCAAGCAAAAAGTTGTTGTTGGTTGTATCCAGGAAGGACACCGTTCCCGTAAGTGCGGGTAGAGCCTGCGCATTGATATAACTACTTAGCATGGCCGTCAGCGAGTAGTTGCCAGCGATGCCGCTGGCGGAGATCGTTGTGGTGGTTGGGAATGTGCCAGTCACCATCAGATTGACTGTGCTCGAGGTGCTTGCGGCAGCGGACACGGCACCGTTGGGCGTTCCAGCAAAGACCGCCTTGTAGCTATGGTTGCCAATGCCCGGATGGAACCTGAACACCGCCGTCCCGGCGCTCGTCAGTTGCGCGGTGCCGAGCAGATGGATGTCCGTGCAGTAGGTAGCCGAGGCATCGCAGAATTTCACCTGCCCTACCGATAGCGCTGTGGCCCCAGCCGTTACCGATGCCGTCAGTGTCACCATATTGCCCGAAGCTACTGAGTCGCCCGATGCCACAGCGTTTCCGCTTGAGGCCATCGCAAGCGTCATCGTGGTGGAGACGGGAGGATTTGCTGCCGAGGCCACCTGCCTAGCTGATAACGACATTATGGCGATGAGTCCCGCAACGAACAGAGCCCGCGGATGCAAAACTGGGGAAAAAGCAAACATGACCGTATGCCTCATTGGCCGCCGCAGCAAAAGTATTAGGAATCCAGAAACTGCGTTTGGCTTTACCGCAACTATCTTATAGAAGGCTTACATACATTGCGAAGGAAATAGTGAAGATTGGCCAAATAATACCCGTTAAGAAGAT
This sequence comes from Acidobacteriaceae bacterium, assembly GCA_003156235.1. Classification (GTDB taxonomy): domain Bacteria; phylum Acidobacteriota; class Terriglobia; order Terriglobales; family Acidobacteriaceae; genus Telmatobacter. Next base: position 1,130 of record PMGP01000446.1, on the reverse strand, counting down.
TGCCTCACGGCAGGATAAGCTGTCTGTGGGTCGAGTGGTCTTGCCGCGACGGTGCTTGTTGAATTGCGGTTTTCTTCAGCGGAGTGATGAGGGACGCATCTGAGTGATTTCCGTTGTTACGTCGCGTAATCTTCTCGCATGGGAGTAAAGATATCCAGCACCTCGGAATCCTCCAGCGCGGAGGCCTGGTGCTGCACACTGCCGGGAAGCAGAAAGCTGTCGCCCGGCCCCATGTCGAAGATGCCGCCGGGATGCTCAAAGCGGATGCGGCCGCGCACGATATAGAGCATCTGTTCGTGCGTGTGGCTGTGCCGAGCGCCAACCCAGCCCTTGATCATGGTATGGCGCACCAGCATGATGGACGGGCTATAAGACATCACCTGGCGGCGCAAGCCTGGCTCGGGAGTGGACATTCCCTCGTTCTTGGAATGGATAACCGGAATTGCATTGCCTGACATCGTTCCTCCTTCAATGTTTACGATCTATGATTACGATGCGCTTGCATTTCGCGCACCAACACCAGCGCCCTATGTAGAATGCATCCTTGATCTGCTCCAGTGACAAAGGCATCGAAGCCGTGGCCGTTGTAATTGAAATCCAGCCGAGACGGCTCATGGATCGGGTACCTCGAAATTTGATTTTTTCACGGCTCTCCGGTTGTCCCATCTTGCGGATCACCCGGCAGCCCTTCGAAGTCATAAAAACAGTTCAACAACCCACGCGATTCTCTGCTCAGTCACAAGTGTATTGCAACTCCTGCACCCAGGTTCGATTGTTTTGCCCCGTTGAACGCCAGCCTGAGCATTCGCCAAAAATCTGGGTGCAATCTATGGGCGGAATCGGGAAAAGCAGCGTTTGGAGCGATTCGCGAGTTCTATGTTCTCAACAAATTCCATGCTTCCACCGCGCATGAAGGATCCATCCCCCAAACGTCTCCGCTGTTAAGCTATTTAGTATCAATAGAGCCTCTTGCAAAATAACCAAGAAACCTGCATTCCATATTCAGGCACCCCTTCGGCGTTTTGGTTTGTTCCGACGGCAAAACTAATGCTTGAACGGCCTACCCCCACCCGTACTTTGGACGCAACGTCGTTGTTTTCTTGATGTTACAGACAGGGTATCGCTGTAAA
>PMGP01000454.1:2565-11997 GCA_003156235.1 Acidobacteriaceae bacterium | reverse complement strand
AGTTCATCCACGGGTAGGGGTGGGGGTTGTTGGGCGCGGTGGAACCGTAGACGGTGTTGCAGCCGGTGTGGGCGGCCATGGCCATGACGCTCATGCCGTTGGCCAGACGGCCATCGACGGCTTGCAGATTTTTGTGGTTGAAGGCCTCGGTGAGCAGAACGGCGGCGATGGCCTCGACCAACTGGGCGTCCGTGATGAGTCCGTTGGCAGCTTCATAAGCGGCGATGCGTGCGTGAGTGTCCTTTTCGTCTTCGCCGCCCAGGCCGAGGATGAGATGCGCGATGGCCTGACGGAGTAGTGCGTACTCAGCGGGGCTGGTGGCCTGGAGATGGGCGAGGCGGGCCGCGCCGACCTTCTCGAGTTCACCGGCTTTGGCCAGGAAGCGGTCGCTCTNNCGTGGAAGACGGGGCGCATGTAAGCCTCGGTGACCGCGGCGATGGAGCGCAGAACGCTTTTTTCTCCGCAGCCCGCGCAGGCGCCGTCGCCGGCCACCAACGCGTCGTAGGTGGAGCGAACCATGAGCATGTTGCGCAGCGTGGCGGTCTTGGAGTCAGCAGGATTGGCGGCGTTGAAGAGTCCGAGAAACTTCTGCGATGTGTCGGGCAGCAGATCGAGGAAGCCGGTTCCGGTCATGTGCTTGGCGTTGACTTCTTCAGTCTCCGCAACCATTTTGAGGGCGTTGTGGTCGCCGCAGGCGGTGACGCAGGCGGCGCATCCCTTGCATAAATCGGAAACAAAAATCGAGAAGATGCCGCCTGAACCGGGAGCCTTGCGCTCGGGCGACGAGAAGATGGCCGTCACCTTCTGATAGGCCATGGGAACCTTGTCGAGAATCGCAAAGAACTGATCCTTTGACTTAGCGGAAAAGCCATCGAGCGAGTTAGTAACTTCGCGCAGGATCGTCGGCAGAGGAGTGCCGGTTTTAATGTCGGCCGTCATGCGTTGGCGTGCTTGCTTTTCGATCTCCGGCAGCGTGGCGAGGAGTTGTGCACGGTCTGTCGCCTCAGCCACGTAGTAGGAGACGGCAGTCCGCAGCAGCGTACTCAGGTCCTGCGCGGTGTTGGGCAGGGCGGTGTCCGGGCAGACGGAAATGCAATCCATGCACTGGGTGCAGTTCTCTGCGATGAAGAGCGGCGTTTCGCGGCGGGCCACGTATTTGGAGGCCGTGTCTCCGGTGGCGGCGGCGATCATGCCCATGGCCGAGAGCGGCGTGGAAGGCTGGTTGTATCCAAAGTTCGCGCGGAACTCGGCGTCGAAGTTTGCGACGCTGGCCAGCGGCGTGCGCGCAGCCTGACCGGCGGGCAGCGCATGGGAGCGGCAGCCGGAGCCGCATGAGCCACCAGCGGCGGCCGTCTCCAGAATCGGCATCAGCGCATGACCGCGCAGGGAAGAATGGTCGGCCGCCGTGAGCGCGCCTATTTTGATCTCTGCCACCTGATCGTAGCCCTGCATCATGACTTCCATGTTGGACTCGACGACGGCCTCGCCCAGCTTGCCGAACTTGCTGACATACTGCTTGCGAACCACGGCGCGATACTGCTCCTGCGTGATGCCGAATTCCTTGAGCAGCGTGCTGACGCGGAAGAACGCGCCGAGAAATGCATTGCCCTGCATGCGCAGTTGCAGGTCGCCGCGGTCGGTGGCTTTTTTCGCAATTTCAAAACCGGGGAGGGTGAAGACGCGAATCTTCTTATCGATGATCTGCTTGCGCGCCCAGAGCGGCAACTGTTCCCAGGCTTGCTCGCCTTGCTGATCGGACTCCCAGACCAGCGAGCCGCCTTCGGCCATGCCGTCGAGGGGATTAGTGTGCGTGAAGGCCTTGGGGTCGCAACAGAGAACCACCGTCACGTGGCGCAGATCGCAGTTGACGCGGATGCGGTCCTTCGCGGCCACCATGAAGTACGAGGTCGGCGCGCCCTTCTTCTCGGAGCCGTACTTGGGATTGGCGCTGACGTGGATGACTTCCTTGGGATTTCCGAGGGCGTCGTGCTCTCCGTCACGCTCATAGATCAGATCGTTGAGGTCGCCCAGGATGGCGCCCAAGTTTTTGCCGGTGGTGATGGCGCCCCAGCCGCCGATGGAGTGGAAGCGCACGGCGACCGCGCCCTCGGGCAGCAGCGACGGAGTTTCATCACCGATGACTGCGTAAGGGTGATCGATGCCGAGGACAAAGAAGCTCACGCCGTCGGAGGCGTGCTTGCCGTCCTTGCGGGCGCGATTGGCGGTGGCGAATTCATACGCGCCAATGATGTGCTCGGGGCGAAAGTCGCGCGAGCCGAGGCCGTAACTGCCGCCGTAAATCTTCGGGACATCGGCGAGCGAAATTGCGGGCAGGCCGGCAACCGATTGAACAGCCTTGGAAAACGCGGTGCGAATGTCGCGGCCCAGCGGATTGTCGCCGGAGAGGGCCTCATCCGTGCGCTCCATGATGATGACTTGCTTCTTGCCCTTGAGCGCGGCCACGATGGCGGCTTCAGGGAAGGGGCGAATCACGTTGACGTGGATGGAGCCGACGCTGGCGTTGCGCGTCTGGCGCAGGTAATCGACAGCGGCCTCGATGTTTTCCGCGGCCGAGCCGAGGGAGACGAAGACTGTTTCGGCATCGTCCGTTTTGTATTTGCTGATGAGGCCGTAGCGGCGGCCGGTCAGTTCGGCAAATTTTTCATAGGCGTCTTCGAGGAACTTGAGAATCGGCTCGGCGAAGTTGTTGCGCCGCGCCACGACGCCATTCATGTAGTGTTCTTGATTCTGCACCGGGCCAAGCAGGATGGGATTGGTCAGGTCCATCATCTTGGGCACGCGGCGGCGCGTGGGGCCAAACAATGTGCGCTGCGCCTCGGTGGGGCAGTCGATGATGTCGGCCGGCGAACCGAGGTACTCGCGGATGAGGCCGGATTCGTGCTTGTAGAATGTGCGCTCCAGGTGTGTGGTGAGGAAGCCGTCCATGANNGCATGATCCAGCCGGTGTCGAGCGCGCCGTAGATGTCGTCGTGGCCGCAATGCACGTTGAGGGCTTGCTTGGTCAGCGCGCGCGCGCCCACCTCCAGCACCATCGTCGAGCCTTTGCCGGGAGCGTGATAATACTGCTCGACGCCGTAGACCACGCCCTGACCGGAGGTGAAGTTCACCACCCGCTTGCCGCAGACCGAATGAGCAATCGCGCCGCCCTGGGCCGCGTGTTCGCCCTCGGTTTCAATGGCGATGGTGTTGTGCCCGAAGACGTTCAAGTGGCCTTCGGCATAGGCCTGCTGAAAGAGCTCGCCGCCCTCCGTGGAAGGCGTGATCGGATAAAAAACGCCGGCGTCGGCGATGCGCGTCTCGGTGTGATACGAGACAAGTTGGTTTCCATTGGCGGTAACCCGAATGCCGGGAAAGCGAGCAGTAGTCATGAATTCCTCTCTGTAATTGCACATCTTGTGACGTCAATGTTTTTTGCGCACAGTGGGAGACCGGTACAACGGACGGGCTCCGGGCTGGGTGATCTCCAAAGGCCACACAACGGTCCCGCAATCCGCTGGGGAAGCAGCCTCGTCTCTAGTATGCACTCTGAATTGAGAGACTGCGCACCATATTGCGGGACGGCGTCCTTCTTCTTGAGTGTTAGATGCACAGCATTCCTCGACGATTCCTTTCTCGGACTCGTGAGCGAGGGGAAGTTGCGCCTAAGTTCAACCTCAGGCGGCGATAATTGTCGAGCCACACCTTGCTATCGCGCAATTTCAGTTGTTCCAGCAGGCGTTTCGAGGCTTTACCATGACTGAGAGGACTTTTCGCGATGAAATCTTTCTTCGAGTTGCGTTTTGTGCGTTTTGCCTATCTTACTATCGTTGCCGGCATCATCCTTTTTGCAGGGTCGAACCGCATCGCAGCGCAGAGCGCCTCCCAAGCCGCCCAGATTGCCGCCAATCTGCCCGCCGACACCCACGCGGTGATCGACCGCCTCACCAGCCTGCGCGAGCTGCCGGATGGGGCCTGGAAGCTCCATGCCGGCGACCTGGCGCATGGCGAGCAGGTGAACCTGGACGAGAGCGGCTGGCAGCCCATCGCCACAGACTCGAAGGCGCCCAAGGAGGCGGTCTGGTTTCGCCAGACATACCAGATTCCGCCCACGCTGAACGGCTACGACTTGACCGGCGCGCGCATCTGGTTCCAGTTNNGCCATGGGCGACGACCTGGAGCCGGTGGTGTTGTTCGATAATGCCCGGCCTGGCGACAAGGTGACGGTGGCCGTCAAGCTGCTGCACACGGTGGACGACAAGAACTTCAAGGGCGCTACGCTGAAGATCGACTTTCCGGAGGGCCGGCCTAATCCAGAAGACTTGCGCGAAGAGTTTCTTTCAGCGGCGCTGCTGGTTCCTTCGATGGCACCGAATGACACTGCGCAATTGGCCACTCTTTCAGAGGCCATTCGTGCGGTGGACCTGAGCGCTCTCGACGCTTATGACCAAACCAAATTTGATACGAGTTTGAAGGCGGCGCACGTCCGGCTCGAAGCGCTGAAGCCGTTACTGCAACAGGCAACGCTGCACCTGACCGGCAACTCGCACATCGACGCGGCCTGGCTGTGGCCGTGGACCGAGACGGTGGACGTGGTGAAGCGGACGTTCGGGACGGCACTACAGTTGATGTACGAGTACCCCGAGTACACCTACACGCAGTCGGCGGCGGCTTACAACGAGTGGATCGCCGACAAATATCCCGAGATGAACGCCGAGATTGCTCAGCGCATCAAGGAAGGCCGCTGGGAGATTGTGGGCGGCATGTGGGTCGAGCCGGACCTGAATATGCCCGACGGCGAGTCGCTGGTGCGACAAATTCTCGTGGGCAAGCGCTGGTTCAAACAAAACTACGGAGTTGACACGCGCATCGGCTGGAATCCGGATAGTTTTGGTTATACCTGGCAGTTGCCGCAGATCTACAAGAAGAGCGGCGTGGACTACTTTGTAACCCAGAAGATGACCTGGAACGACACCAACCAGATTCCCTTCAAGCTCTTCTGGTGGCAGTCGCCCGACGGCTCGAAGGTTCTGGCGTACTTTCCGCATGGCTACGGGAACCTGGACCTCAGCCCGGTGCGATTGAGCGACGATCTCGCCGCCGCGCGCCAGCGTTCGCCGGGCCTCACGGAGATGATGGACCTCTACGGCGTGGGCGACCACGGCGGCGGGCCGACAAGGGCGATTCTGGACGAGGGCTTNNTTTGTGACGCAGAAGATGGCCTGGTGCGACACCAACCAGTTGCCCTTCAAGTTTTTCTGGTGGGAGTCGCCGGATGGCTCCAAGGTGCTGACTTACTTCCCGCATGACTACGCCAACGATAATCTGAACCTGGTGCGGCTGGCGCGCGACTTCACCATCGCGCAGAAGCAGGCCACAGGGCTGCCGGGCATCATGGACCTCTACGGCATCGGCGACCACGGCGGCGGACCTACGCGCGCCATTCTCGACGAGGGCTTCCATTGGGAGCAGCCGGGGCACGTGACGCCGAAGATCGAGTTTGGCACGGCGCAGAGTTACTTCTCGTTGCTCGAATATCAGATTGCGCCTGACAGCCCGGAGTGGAACTACCAATCGATTGCCAAAGGCTACACGCCTCCGCCTGCGGTTCCCGGCAAGGTGAACATACCCACCTGGAAGAGCGAGTTGTACTTCGAGTATCACCGCGGCGTGATGACCACCCAGGCCAACCACAAGCGCAATATGCGCGAAGCTGAGGTTGAGGTGCTCAACGCGGAAAAGTGGGCGTCGCTGGCATGGCTTGATGGCCGCGAGTATCCGCGGAAAGAACTGACCGAAGATTGGAAGAAGGTCCTCTTCAACCAGTTCCACGACACCGCCGCCGGCTCCGGTATCGGGCGAATCTACATGGATGCGCAGAAGGACTACGATGTGGTGCGCTGGTCGACGAATGAGATTGATGCCAAATCACTTGAAGTTCTGTCAGAGCAAATTGATACGAATGCCGGACAAATGGGACCTGAATCACAATCTGTTGTTGTCTTTAATCCGCTAGGATGGGAACGCAACGGACAGGTGAAGGTTAAGATCCAATCTGCACTGTCGGGGATGCCAGAAGTGGTGGCACTGCAAGAACACAACGGGAATATAGTAGTAGCTGACGTTCTCGCGTTTGATCCGAAGTCGCGGATTGCCGACATCGAGTTCAAAGCTAAAGGCATTCCAGCTTTCGGATATAAAGTTCTGAAGGTGCAAGCCGCAGAGTCAAAATTTGGTGCAGGTCGAGGCCATGGAGAAGACTTCCCATCTACTTCAGGTAACAAACCGACCGAAGGCTCCTACTCCATTAGTGATAGTGGACTCCGAGTGGAAGTGGATGTCAACACAGGATGTATCGTAAGACTCCAGGATCAGAAAACCGGAACAAGCATTCTTAAGCCCGGTAACTGCGGCAACCAACTCCAGTTCTTCAAGGACACGCCTAAAGAATACGACGCATGGAACGTCGATCCCGGAACCTTGGACGCAGAGCCCGCGACCATCGCAAAGGCTGATTCAGTCGAATGGGCGGATGACGCCATCCGCGTGACCAGCCATTGGCAAAGCTCCAAGTTTGTCCAGACCATCAGTTTAAAAGGCGACATCATCGACATCGACAACGAGATCGATTGGCATGAGTCGCATGTCCTGCTCAAGGCGGCGTTTCCGGTGGCGGCTTCTGGGCCGTTCGCTACTTACGAGATTCCCTACGGCACCATTGACCGGGCAACCACGCGCAACAACAGTTGGGAGCAGGCACAGTTTGAGGTTGCGGCGATGCGCTGGGCCGACCTGGGCGGAATCGGGTCCGACGGCAAGCAGCACGGCCTGAGCATCCTGAACCAGACCAAGTACGGCTACGATGCCGTGGGCAACACGCTGCGACTGACGCTGCTGCGCTCGCCCAAATGGCCCGACGCCGAGGCGGACATGGGCCATCACCACTTCCACTACGCGCTCTATCCCCACGCCGGGACGTGGAAGGAGGCGCTCACTGTGCGCCACGGCTATGAGTACAACTACCCGCTCATAGCCGTCGTCACCACGGCTCATCCCGGCTCGCTGCCCGCCTCGCACTCCTTCGCCTCGGTCTCGCCGGAGAATGTGGTGCTGACCGCGGTGAAGAAAGCCGAGGACGCAAATGGCTTGATTTTCCGCGTTTATGAGTGGGCGGGCAAGGAAACGATAGCCGAGTTCCATGTGCCGCCGGGAGCAACCGGCGCCACTGTCACCAACCTAATGGAGACGCCGGAGGGCTCGCCGCTGGCGGTGGTTGGCGATGTGGTGAAGGCGCCGATTCACCCCTACGAAATCCTGACCATCCGCGTGGATTATCCTAATAGCGGGCCGAAGCAGTAGAAACGTTGACGATGGTGAATTTAGGGAAGCTCTGATTAAGTCTTTATTGCGAGTCAGCATTCCCTCAGGGGCTAAAGCCCGACGTTGTTTTGTTGCATTTTCGGCACGACTAAAGTCGTGCCCTTTCAAAACATCGACTTAATCAGAGGTTCCTTAGTGGTATCCCAGGTCCCCAAATGCGAGGGATCTCCACCCTACAGACGAAGACCTGTCTGTGGGGACCCCGGACCTGGGGCACCCATATTTCAGGAACATTTTCACCGATGCGAGCGTATAACGGGGCTGGAGGGCAATTGCCATGAAATTTAGTAAGATGCAAATAGCGGCAACATTGGTAATGAGCCTGGTATTGGCGGCTGGAATGGCGGGATGCAGGATTCAAACGGAAAAGGGCGCCAACGGAGAGGATAAGAAAGTCCAGATTGATACGCCGTTTGGCGGCATCCATGTGAATACCGATCAGACCACGGCCGCCGATCTGGGTTTGCCGGTCTATCCGGGCGCCACGGCGGTAAAGGGCGACGGCGACCACAAGTCTGCCGATGTACAGATGGGCTTTGGCGAGTGGCAGTTGAAGGTGAAGGTAGTCTCCTATCAGACGCCTGATTCCGAGGACAAGGTCACCGCTTTCTACAAGAAGGCGCTGGGCCGCTACGGCAATGTAATTACCTGCCAGGGCAACGCTCCGGTGGGTACTCCGGCGATGACCACCGAAGGGCTGACCTGCGCCGACGATGAAAACAACGGCCACAACATCAAGATCGACCAAGGGGATTACCACCTGGGCAAAGGGAATCTGGAGTTGAAGGCCGGCTCCAAGCGTCATCAGCACATTGTGGGCTTTGAAAGTCCGAAGAACAGCCAGACATGTTTTTCCCTGGTGGCGCTGGATTTGCCCGCCGAGGTGGGGTCTGGTTCAGAAAAGAGCGATTAGTGTCTGTACGCACTGCGTGGGAGACTAGAGACACAGTAGACCGCCAAGGCATCAAGTACTGGGTGAGCGCATGGCTGCCGGTTGCCATCGGCATCGGCGTCATCATGCTGGAATCCACGGAACTGTTCGGCGCCAACCACACCAGCGGTCCGCTGCACTGGCTCTGGGAGGCCCTTTTCGGACCTGTTACCAGAGCCCGCTGGAATGTGATTCATACCCTGATTCGCAAGAGCGGCCACTTTTTCGGCTACGGCTTTATCGGCGTGGCGTGGCTGCGCGCCTGGTGGATGACGCTGCCGCGCTCCAGCTTTCTTCCCGACGCGTCCCTGGCGCTGATGGGAACGGCTCTGGTTGCAAGTTGCGATGAGTGGCACCAGAGTTACCTGGCCAACCGCACCGGATCAGCCTGGGATGTGCTGCTGGACTGTTCCGGCGCCATCGCGCTGCAACTGGCAGTCTACATCTATATGCGAATGATGAAGCCCAAGCGGCTGATCAGTCCAGAGTAGGAATTTTGTGGATCAGGCTTGGAGATGAGAATCTGCGCTGAAACCGGAGCCATCGTAACCAAGAAACACGATGGAGCTAATGTTATTCTTGCTGGCAGCCCCGCAAAAGTTGTTAGAGAAAACATCGATTGGCTGGGCGCAAGGATTCGATAACACAGATCGCAGTTGAACTGAAGATTCTGCCACAAAACAAACACGGGCGCATCCCGCGAGGGGATGCGCCCGTTGTTGCGAACGCGCCCTAAAAAGCTCCGCCTGGACAGCTTGTCCAAAGCGCAGCCGAAGGGGCAAGACCTATGCGGCCTCTTCCTTGACTTCTTCCTTGCTTTCTTCCTTCTTCGACTCTTCCAACTGCTTTTCCATTTCGGCGCGCTTCTTGGCCTTGATGTCGTCGCGCTTCTGACGCTTGGCATCGAGCTGTTTTTCGGCGCCCAGCAGTTCGATGAAGGCCTTTTCGCCGCCGTCGCCCTTGCGGAATCCGGTGCGGACGATGCGCAGATAGCCGCCCTGGCGGTCACCGTAACGCGGCGCCACGGTTTCGAAGAGCCGCTCGACGGACTCATCGGTCATGAGAAAGCTGAGGGCCTGGCGGCGCGAGTGCAGATCGCCGTTCTTGCCCAGGGTGATCATCTT
>PMGP01000454.1:0-2537 GCA_003156235.1 Acidobacteriaceae bacterium | reverse complement strand
GCATGGTGAAACTCTCTTTCGATAACAGATGTCAGAGATCAGAGATCAGAGATCAGCAGTCAGTCAGCACCTAAAAAGCCGTGTCTACGGATTCATCGAGAACTGATCTCTGATCTCTGAACCCTGATCTCTGTCTTAAAAGTTTTCCGTCTCGGTGGGCAACTGCAGGTCCACTGAATCCAGCGGCTCGTCCTCGTCGTCGAAGTGGCTGTAGTTGGCGGCCAGCGCAACGGCGGGTGAGATGCTGGTGGGTCCGGGGACAGCGTTGCCTTGCTCGTCGATCTTCATGCCCAGCGAGAGGCCCATCTGGGCGAGGATTTCNNTCTGCACCAGTTCGCCGATGGATTGGATGTTGGCGTTCTTGAGGCAGTTGTAGCTGCGGACGCTCAGTTCCAACTCTTCGACAGAGCGGTTGAGGTTGTCGTTGCGCAACAGTATGCGGCCTTCCTCGCCTCGCCCTTCAGCCTCGATCTCTTCCTCGAAGTNNCCGTTGGTCCACACTTCCAGGGTGAGCTTGTCGTAGTCGGTAATCTGCCCCAGGCGAGCGGCTTCCACCACGTAGTTGACGCGACGCACCGGCGAGTGGACCGAATCCACGGGGATGAAGCCAATGCCCAAGTCAGCGTCGAAGTTCTTGTCGGCGGAGATATAGCCGCGTCCGCGCTTGAGGCGCATCTCCATGTCCAGCTTGCCCCCTTCGGAAAGAGTGGCAATATAAATGTCCTTGTCCAGAATCTCGACGTCGCCATCGGCCTCAATCATTCCCGAAGTGACCACGCCGGGCTGGTCGGCCCTCAGATAGAGCGCTTTGGGGCCCTCGCCCGCAAGCTTGAAGGGAACCTGCTTGAGGTTCAGGATAATGTCAGTCGCGTCTTCAACCACGCCGCTGATGGACTGGAACTCGTGGAGCACACCCTCGATGCGAACCGCAGTGACCGCGGCGCCTTCAATGGAACTCAGAAGGGTGCGGCGCAGAGCGTTGCCGATGGTGGTGCCAANNAGGGCTGGGCGCTGAACTTGCCAAAGTGGTTGGTGAGCGTCTCGGCATCGACCGCCAAACGCTTGGGTTTTTGAAATCCTCTCCAAAGCATATCTGTCTCTCGTTTCCCGCGCGGCATGTACGTCGCGATGCATTTTGCGGCGGCCGCGCAAGTTCTCCTTCGTGTCAGTTGTCAGAGATCAGAGATCAGAGATCAGTTCCGTCTTGCTCATTCCGAGCATTAACGACTGACCTCTGCACTCCAATCCCTGCTTCGTTCTCAAATCCATCATCAGCCAGTAACCAAATCTAGTTGAATTCGCCAATGAGGCTCGCATCGGCGTAACAAAACTGATCTCTGATCTCTGACCCCTGATCTCTGTTACTTCGAATACAGTTCGACGATCAGCTGCTCATTGATGGGCAGGTTCACGTCCTGGCGCTTGGGTAGATGGAGCACGCTCCCGGACAGGTTCTCAAAGTTGGCTGTCAGCCATGTAGGCACGGGGTTCTGCGCGGCATACTGCGCGCCCTGCTCGATGATGACCAGCTTCTTGGCGGCATCGCGAATCTTGATTTCATCGCCCGCGTTCACCTGATAAGAAGGAATGTTGACCTTGCGGCCGTTGACCTCGACGTGGCCGTGGCGCACCACTTGGCGAGCCTGGCGGCGCGAGATTGCAAAGCCCAATCGGAAGGCTACGTTATCCAGGCGGCGTTCCAACTGTTGAATCAGCAATTCGCCGGTGACGCCGGAGGCCTTGTTGGCCTTCTCATAGTACTCGCGGAACTGGCTCTCCAGGGTGAAGTACATGCGCTTGGCCTTCTGCTTNNGCAGTTGCAGGCCGTAGCCCACAATTTTGGCCTTGCGGTCCTTGCCATGCTGGCCGGGAGGAAAGTTGCGCTTCTCCAGCGGGCAGCGGTCAGAGGTGCATTTAGCACCCTTCAAAAAAAGTTTGGTTGCCTCGCGACGGCAGAGGCGGCAGACTGCTCCGGTATAACGTGCCATTTCTTCTCCTGACTTCGGATGACGGCCGGTTTACGCGTAATGCAGCTTCTAGCTACTAGCTTCTAGCCGCTAGCTCATCGTGCGTGGACGAGGAGCAGCAGCCCGACTCGAGTGGTAGTTCGCTGCATGGGACGTGTCGTCCCGGCCCTTGTTTCAGCTCTTAGCTGCTATCTTCTAGCCGCCAGCTCGCATCGCCGCTTGCTAAGTCGACAAACTTTGACCGAGCAAGAACGAGCTAGAAGCTAGAGGCTAGAGGCTAGAAGCTAATAGCTGCTTCTTAGACTCTTCTCCGCTTCGGCGGACGGCACCCGTTGTGCGGCACCGGCGTCACGTCGCGGATGGAGCGCACTTCAACCCCGGCGGCTGCCAGGGCGCGAATGGCCGACTCACGGCCCGAACCCGGACCCGAGACCCGCACATCCACCGCGCGCAACCCGTGATCGCGAGCCATGCTGGCGGCGTTTGAAGCCGCCTGCTGCGCCGCGAACGGCGTGCCCTTGCGCGAGCCGCGGAACCCCAGCGACCCGGAACTCTTCCAGCTCAGCGTGT
>PMGP01000152.1 GCA_003156235.1 Acidobacteriaceae bacterium | reverse complement strand
GCTGAAGCCCACTGCTCCCTCCGACGGTCCCGTTGGGTTTGTGGTTTCCCACCCATTTCATCACCCCAACAACGAAGACCTGTCGTTACCACCCCAAGAAGCAAAAGCCGCTTCTTGGGGGCCCGGTCGTTGGGGACCCCGAATCGCAAAGAGCGCGAAATGGATGGGGCACGGGAGATTTCAGGTTCCAAATTTTATATTAGCGGTGGGATATATGGAAGGCTTGGATCGCTACTGTTCGAAAACCTCAACGCTGGGAGCGGGATCGGTTTGGGAGGCGCAGACGAACTTGGTCGGGCTGATGACCGCGCAACTGGCTCCTGCCTGCGCGCCATTGGCGATCAGAAAAGTACCTGTGCCGGGAGCCGTTGCGTCCCAACTATAAGTCGTGCTGGAGGATTGATCCCAGGACAGGTTGCCACGGCTGGCGGTAGAGAGGGTAGCGTTGATCGTTCCGCTGCTGGTTACACCAAGCACTCCCACGCTGCTGGTTGGCTCAATATTCAACTGTGACAGATCGCCGAAGAGGAAATTGCCGGCCAGAGCCTCGCTGGTGGAGCTGGTCAGAGCTTGCGGCACTGCTTGCGGCACCGATTGCGGAGCTGATTGCGAAGCCGATTGCGATTCTAGCCAGCCCGATTCCACGGAGCCATTGTTACCCACGCCTATTTCAAAGGCGCTGTTGTTGTTGAACAGGTAGAGATAGGTGGTGCCGCTGGCCGACTGGAATGTGGCGCGGCCGGGATGAACGGAGTCAAAGGCGAGAGCGGCAGGGCCGTTATTCGAGTTGCCAGCCGAGTAGACGCCGGCATCATCGGTGTAGCTCTGGTTGATGGTTATATTGCCTGCGCCGTCGCCCGTGCCCTGAAAGACATCGGCGTAAAAGCCAGACGGCGTGTTGCCGCTCGAATTGAATTCGGCTCCGCGCATGTAGAGAACAAATGGTCCGGAGATGCTCTCGGCGGAGTAAGAGGATTGCTGCTGGGCGCGCATGCTGCCGGCCTGCTCGCCATCATCGTTGGTGTTGTCCAGGACGAACATGCGGTTGGCATCGATGATATAGACAGTGAAGCCGGTGGAGTTGCCGGCGCCGCTGAGGTTCATGGTGAAGCGTCCGGAGGCGGGGTCCGGGGCGGTGTAGGTAGCGGTGAAGGCGGCGGTTTGTACGGTTGCGATGCCGCCCTGGGCCATGTCGATATTGCCGTTGGTGATCTTGCCTCCAGAGGCGCTGAAGAGGCCGGCCGCGGACTTCATGTTGCCGCTGTGGTCTTCGCCGTCGAGGCCGAAGGCGAAGCTCGAGCCGCTGATGGTGCTGGCCGAAAAAGCGCTGGTCGTGGCCAGATAGCAGTTGGCGGTGCCTTGCTGGTAGGAAGGCAATGTGCCCAGGTCATCGGCTTCGATCATGCGGAACTGCTGCGCCGGCCGAGCTGCGCCGCTGAGCGCAATCGCCCACTTCGTAGTCTGGATTCCCGCCGCATCATTGGTCAAAATGGTGTGAATGGACGCCATGCCATTGTTGTCCGCGCCGATGCTGTAGCTGCCGGTCATTACGCCTGAAGACGAGCCGATGTCATAGCTATTGGTGTCGAAGACGCCGCCGGTGAAGTTGCCCTGGGAGTCGGCCTGAAAGCTGATCAGAGAGGCCCATCGAGTGCCGTCCGTGTCGACCGAACCCTGGAGCATGCAGACGTAGTTGCCGTTGAGGCTGACGTTATTGGCGCCGTTGGGGCCGGCGGCAATATTGATGGTGTAGTTGACGGGGCCGGCGGAAGCACCGGCGGTGTCTTGTACTGAAACCTGGAAGGTAATCGCACCGGGCGAGGCAGGCGTTCCGGTGATGGTAAGCGTACTATCGTTCGTATTGAAATAGGTCATGCTATCGGGCAGGCCGGAAACCGTCCATGAGTATCCGGGGAAGCCGCCTATCACATTGATTGGCCCGGAGTAGGCATTTCCGGCGGTTCCGGGCGGCAGCGTGGTTGTCGTAATTTTGATCACCGGGTTGATGGTGAAGGTAAGCGAAACAGATGTGCCTGCCGAGGTGGTGACCGAGACGCTGGCCGTGCCAGCGCCGGCAATCAGGCTGGCGGGAACCACGGCCTGCAGTTGATTCTGGCTGATAACGGTCGTTGCCAAGGCGGTCGATCCCCAGTTCACAATCGAGGCTGGGGTGAAGTACTCACCGCTGATGGACAACGTGATGGCAGAGCCACCGGCTATAACCAAACTGGGACTCAGGGTGCTGATGGCCGGTGGAGCATGGTTGACGGTGAAGGTGACCGGAGCCGATGCGCCATTCGCCGTGGTGACCGTAATGCTGCCCGTACCGGAGAACTCAATCAGGCTGGCGGGGACGGCAACTGTCAACTGCGTTGGGCTGATGTTGACCGTGCTCAGAGAGGTTGTGCCCCACAACACAGTGGTCGCGTCCGGAGCGAAGGCCGTGCCGGTGATGGTCAACGAAAATCCGGGACCGCCGGCATTGACCGAAGTGGGCGTGAGGCTGGTGATGGCGAGCGTCGCCGGGATGATGGTGAAACCTATCGCAGACGTCCAGCCATAGCCGCCGGGAGTATAGACCGAGACGTAGGGCATGCCGGCGTTGGCGATCAGGATGGCTGGGACCTCGACCGAAAGCTGCGTGGAGCTGATGTAGGTTGCGCTCAGAAACGTAACTCCCCCCGATGCGTTCATCCACCTGACAGTCGACGACGACGGTAAGAAGTTTGATCCGTTGATAATCAAGGTGAATGAATCGCCACCTGCCACGATCCAATTCGGCCTCAGATTGTTGATATTGGGCATCGCTAAGATGGGATAGGTTATCGGAACCGAAGTACCTCCATCCGAGGTCACTGTCAAGCTAACCGTGCCTGCGGTTGCAGTCAGGCTGGCCGGGACCACCGCCGCGACCATGCTCGCATTGATGTAGTAGGTCGTGACCAGCGGCGTAGACCCCCAATTCACGACCGCAGTTGTGTCAAAGTAGTTGCCGTAGACGTACAGTATGAAGTCGCCTTGACCGACGGTCGCTGTACCGGGGGCGGCCCAGATGTTGCTCGAGGTCAGGGAGGTGATGACGGGCTTGGGCGGATTGATGGTGAAAGCAAAGTAAGATGAGACTCCGTTGGAGGTGCTCACTATAATCCCGAGTGTGCGGGCGGAGGGGATCAGGCTGGCGGGGACTACTGCCGTGATTTGGGTGGAACTGATATAGGTTGTGGCTAGCGCAGTGTAGTCCCAGCTCGCCACGGTCGCCCCCGGCCCAGGAAGAAAATTGGAGCCATTGATAGTCAGCGTGAAGGTCCCGATGCTGGCGAGCACCGAGGTTGGGCTCGTGCTGGTGATGGTTGGCAGAATCGAAATGATGGTGAAGGGCGCACTGATGGAGGCTCCGCTGACCGTGTTGCTGACCGTGACGTGGGCTGTGCCGGCGGTGGCTATCAGGCTGGCGGGGACGGCCGCCGTCAGTTGCGAAGCGCTGACGAAGGTTGTGGCCAGCGAAGCGGAGCCCCAGATGACGGTTGTGTCCGAGGTAAAGTTGGCGCCGTTGACGGTCAACGTGAAGGCCGCGCTGTCGGCATTGACCGAAGAGGGCGTGAGGCTGGTGATGGCGGGCGGTACCGGGCAGATGGCGAAGGCCGTCTCATTCGACCAGCCATAGCCGCCGGGAGTATAGATTGAGACGTAGGCGTAGGCTCTGGGATAGCTGGCGGTGACGATCAGGCTGGCCGGAATCACGACCGAAAGCTGCGTGGGGCTGATGTAGGTTGCGCTCAGCGACGTAGTTCCTCCCGATACGTCCAACCACCTAACAGTCGTCGACGTCGGCAAGAAGTTGGATCCGTTGATAATCATGGTGAATGAATCGCCACCGGCGATGGCCCAAAACGGCGTTGGTCTGATGAGCACGGGCATCGCTAAAACGGGAAAGGTGACCGGTGCCGATGTACCTCCATCCGAGGTCACTGTCAAGCTAGCCGTGCCGGCGGTGGCGATCAGGCTGGCGGGGACAGCCGCCGCCAGTTGCGAGGCGCTG
>PMGP01000262.1 GCA_003156235.1 Acidobacteriaceae bacterium | reverse complement strand
ACGAGTCTGCCAAGGCGGGCACTATCCAGAGCATCGAAGCCGAGTTTGCAAACCGTCCCAAGCTGGGCGGCCATGCGGCCAGCGCGGAAGCCGCTTCCGATCCGGCGCCCACCCCCGGCGCGTCCATCCAGTAGAGCCTCATGCCTGCCGATTCCAGAACTCTTCCCGCGTTCGACCCATCCGTAGTGAATCAGTTGGCCTGCCCAGCCTGCCTCGGCGCTCTTCGCCTGGAGACGGACAAACTGGTCTGCGCGCAATGCAGCCGCGCTTACCCGATTGTGGACGGAATTCCGGTGTTGATTGCTGGGCGGGAGAATTCGCGGGACTGAGATTCCTCGCCTTTCACTATCGCCGGTGATAGAAGGGCAGCACAATCAGCAGTGCGAAGCCGATGGCGGCAGCCAGTGCCAGCGCCAGCAGCCCAAAGAGCAGCGTGAGGCTCGGCCCCTGGGGAGGCTTGTCGGGCGGCTTGCTGACGGAGGCGGAGAGCTGACGCTCGGGCTCACTCATCCCTTATCCCTCATCCCGCAGCGCCTCGACGGGGTCCATCTGGGCGGCGCGGGTGGCCGGCATGGTGCCGAAGAAAACGCCCACCGAGGTGGCCGCGACCAGCGCGATGGCCACCGACCAGGCAGAGATGGGCAGGTCATAGTTTGTGAAGACGCGGACTGACACCGGTATGGCCAACCCCACGACAATGCCCACGATGCCGCCGATCAGCGAGATGATGACCGCCTCGGCCAGGAACTGGAGCTTGATCTCGCGGTACGTGGCGCCCAGCGCCTTGCGGATGCCGATCTCGCGCGTGCGGGCGCGCACATTGGCCAGCATGATGTTCATGATGCCCACGCCGCCCACCATCAGGGTGATGGCGGAAACCAGAAACAGCACCGCGGTCAGGATGTCGGCAACCTTGGCGGCCGTAGTCAGAACCTCCTTGAGGGTCTGCACCGAATAAACCGAGCCGGGCCGGTGGCGCGTCTGGACGATGCGCTTGATCTCGCTGGCGCCTTCCGTCACCTCGTTCATGCTGTGCATGGAAAAGTAAATCTGCTTCACGTTTTCCGTTCCGGTAAAGTAGCGCTCCACCGAATAGGGAATCAGGATGGTCTGGTCCTGAATCTCCGATACGCCAAAGTCGTCTACGCTCTCCTTGAAGACGCCGATGACCGTAAAAGGGATGCCGCTGATCTCGAAGTTCTGCCCCACGGCCGAATCGTTACCGCCGAAACGGTCATGGGCAAACTTCTCGGTGATTACGGCGCACTTGATGTGGGCGGAGTCGTCGGTATCGTCCAGGAAGCGGCCCGCGGGCATGATCAGGTTGCGAATCTGCTGGTACTGCGGGCTGACGCCCAGCACCAGCGTATCCTTTACCACGCCACTGCCGAAGCTGATGGAGGCGTGCATCTCCATCACCGGCGAGGAGTACATTACGCTGGGCAACTGCGCCAGCACGGCCTTCTCGTCATCGCGCGTCAGGTAGTCGTTGTAGACCGTCTGCTCGGCGCCCATGGCCCCGCCGCCGTTGTACTCCAACTCCACCGAGTTGGTCATCAGCTTCTCCAACTCCTGGAGGATGAATTGCTTGCCCGTCAGCCCGATGGTCACCACCAGAATCACCGAGGCGGTGCCGATGACCATGCCCAGCGCGGTCAGCGCAAAGCGGATCTTGCTGGAGCGGAAGCTGTCCACGGCCAGCTTGAGAATCTCGCTCAGCACCATGGTGCGGCGGGCGCTCAGAAGCGTCTCCTCAAAGCTATGAGGGCGGATGTGTTCGGTCGGATTCATTGGTTCCTATACAGCTTACAGCTTTTCAGCGGTCAGCCGTCAGCGGTCAGCGGTCAGCGGTCAGCCGTCAGCATGTATCGAGAGCTGTCCGCCTGCCACTGCCTGTGGCTGATTGCCCGCTGTTTTTTGTTAGCTGATAGCTGATAGCTGACGGCTGACGGCTGTTGACCCACCCAAAAAGCAACCCCGGCCAAAGCCGGGGCTGCTGTTAAGCAAAAGATGAACGGCTAGGCCTTGGCCACGGCGCGGCCCACTTCCTTCAGACGGGCGGCCTTGCCGCGCAGTTCGCGCAGGTAGAACAGCTTGGCGCGCCGCACCTTGTAGCTGCGAATCTTCTCGATCTTGTCGACCACTTTGGAGTTGAACGGGAAGATGCGCTCCACGCCCTGGCCAAAGCTCATTTTGCGCACGGTGAAGGTGCCCTGGGGCCCTTTGTTGATGGCGATGACCAGGCCTTCAAAGGCCTGCAAGCGTTCCTTGTCGCCTTCCTTGATCTTCACCTGGACGCGAACCTGGTCGCCAGGCACAAACTCGGGGAGGTCGGTGCGCTTGAGCTTGTCTGCCAAGCGCTGCATTACGGGATGAATGGACATTGGTTTTTTCCTGCTTTTGGACTCAGAATTTCCAGTTTACTACAGATGGGCGGGTTTGCGCCGGGGCTTCAGGAGTTATAGTTCCCTCTATGGACGAAAAACGCGAAATGTTGCGCCACACGCTGGCCACCGTTGCCTACCGGGCCGCCCGCGCCCTGGAAGGCGCCCCCGATCACTTTGCCGGTTTTGCCGCCGCCGGCCGCCTGCCCGTGCAGATTCTGGCCCACATGGGCGACCTCTTCGACTGGGCGCTGAGCACGGCCATCGGCCAGGAGCGCTGGCAAGCCTCCCAGCCACGTGCCTGGCCCGAGGAGCAGCGCCGCTTCTTCGAGTCGCTCCAGACTCTGGACGCCTTCCTGGCCTCCGATGCGCAGTTGCGCGCCCCTGCCGAGCGGCTTTTCCAGGGCCCCGTGGCCGACGCGCTCACCCACGTGGGCCAACTGGCCATGCTGCGCCGCCTCTCCGGCAGTCCCACCCACGGCGAGAATTTTTTCGTCGCCGAGATCAAGGCTGGCCAGGTGGGCGCAAATCAACCCGCACCTGCCCGGCCGTTCAAGGCGCGTTAACGTAACATTGTCATTCCCGACGATTTGGGTGCCCCATCCTTCCGCTCACTTTGCGGAAGGGTGGGATACTACGAAGCGGATGGCGCGCAAGCGTACATTATTTTCAAGTGGAATCTGCGGAACTATGCCCTTGACAAACCCAAGAAGGCTTACAAGTTGAAATAATGTTTTGCCCACATCAAGAACAAAGCCGAAATAAGTCCCCAGATGCCAATACTTAACGCACCAAAAATCCATTTGAGCGCATTAAAGGTTGAAAGGGCTGATGTGACCTTGCTGGAAATGGTATCGAGCTTTGTGTCTGCGGTTTCCGCATGACCTTCTAGATATGTGATCGATCTCTCAATACCGGCAACCTTCAGTGAGAGATCATAGAACCGATCAGTAGTCGCAGAACTTCCCCCAGCGATGGGCACTTCATCGGCAGATGTGGTATCTGGTCTATACGGGCGCGGGGGAACCAAGGTCTGCTCCAGTCTTGGTCGCAATCCATTCCCAAATAGAAGAGGGGGCACGACCAAAATAGCCTTCAGCTCGCACGACAATGCCACGGCCAGCAGGGTCAGAGACCCCCAAACCAATTCGCTCCGAGAGTTCCTTAGTTGTGGTTGCTGTAGGCGCAATCACAAGCCACTCTCCCGTGCCAACATTCAAAGACAGCCATGGAGCAATAGTCTGAAGCCGAGCCTCAATAGCTGTAGCGTCGGACACTGCAAAGACAACGAAAAGTGCATTCGGAGATGCCATCGGAATAATCTACCCTACCTCACAATACACCGGCTAGACGCAAGCCGTGGGTCGAACGCTCGGTGCATTTGAATTACCTTTCTACCATTTTAGGCCCTCACACGGCAATGTTTACTATTTTGAAACTCTAGCGTTGTGGTCAGACTTTCGCTGTACCTTCTCCGGCGGCTTCACCTTGAGCATGTCCTTCATCACGTCCTCGAACGGCAGTGGAATGTGCGGGATCGGCTTGGAGTTTGTGCGGAAGGGTGGGATAGCACAAACCGCATGGCGCGCAAGCGCTGGCTGCCCCACCGCGGGTGGCTATTGAAAAGCCAGCGGCTTCCACGCGCCATTGTCTTTCAGTGCCAGTTGAAGCGGCCGGGGCGGACCCTGCGGCGGAACGGTCACTTCCATCCACAGCTCCTGACCGGGCTGGAGCCGGGTCGGGTCCGCGGCGTGCTCGGCAATGTAAAAATCCACCGGCTGGTCGAGGCGCATCGCATCGCAGGACGAGTCCGGCCACGCAGTTACATTCATGCCCTTCGAGCTCTGGTCAGCCTCCGGAATGCGGATGGCCAGCAGCCTATTGTTTTCCACCTTGAGCTTGGCGCGGAAATGAACGGCTCCCTGCCTGATAATGTGAAAGCCGGCCTTGCGGGTGGTGCCGTCGCTGTTGCGCGGAAAGATGGCGTGCAGCGCGCTGGGCAATGTGCTCTGGCAGCCGTCCACGGTCAATTGCAGGCTCAGATAGCGGCCACGCATGGGTAAATTTGGATCGTAGGCCGCTGCCTGCACCCAGACGCGCGGGCAGCTCCGGCGCTGGTAGAGGTACTTGGCCGCGATGGAGGAGACCAGCGCCAACTGAATCAGAAGCAAAACGATGGAGGTTTTGGAAAATTTCATAGCGCCTCCTCATCGGAAAGTTCCGCTTTTCCCATGCCGGCCAGCAGATTTCGCCGCCATTTTTCCAGCGCCCATCCGCCGGCCAGGAAGAGAACGCCCAGCCCGATCAATCCCAGCGAGCGGCCAAACTTGTCGAAGATGTCGCTGAAGTAGAACCAGCCTACGGCGATGGCGAAGCCCACGATACCCAAATTAACCAGCGCCTGCGACGTCTGTCGCACACCCCACCAGATGATGAAGACGGCAAAAGCTGCAACCAGCGCGTGCGCGGCAAGGTTAGGCTCACTGCCGACATAGGAGGTATAACGACCGTCTTCGCCTGTGTGATTCAATGTTCCAATTCGCTGGCACCAGGGCAGCGCTATCGAGAAGCAGATCGCAGCCGCCACCGTAATCACGCTCTTGAAGAACTTGAAGACCGCAAAGAGCAGCGGAATTGCAGCAATGAAAACCCAGCCCCAAGTGCGGGTTCCGAGCGACAAATAAGTTTGGTCTCCCCAGGAACTCCAGCCGTCGAGCAAAACGACAACTCCCACCACGGAGGCAATCGCCGCAACAGCAAAGAGAATCCCCTGGACAATCCTTCGTTTGGAGCCCAGGAAAAATGTGAGATAGAGAATTGCCCAAACGATCAGGAACCGGCCCGCATAGACGTTTTCGCCGATGTGGCCTTCGGCGTAATAGGAAAACTCCGAGAGCAGCCACGCCGGAAAAAGCAGCAGGGTCAGCGTCTGTTGCGCTTCGTCGTGGAGCAGAATCCAGCCCGCCAACGCGGCCAGGGCCCACATCAGCACTGCCGCCGGCCAATGCTCGTGAATGTTGAAAATCTGCCCCACCAATGCGATGGCCGCGCCGGTGGAGAGCGTTCCCACGGCGTGCAGCGCCGTCGAAAGCACACGGAAGCGCTTGCGCGCCCAGCTCCCGCCCAGATGGAAGAGGCTGACCATTCCCAGCACCACAGCCAGCCGCGTGAATGGCCCGATCTTGTCCCAGTGAGCGGAAACAAACAGCGCCACGCCGCAGGCCAGCAGAATGGCTCCCAGAATCAGCGCCACAATAACCTGCCAGCCCACGCTTTTCAAACTTTGCCCGGCGGGGTGCTTCTGTTCCGATTCCCAGGCGCGGATGTGGCGCGCGGTGGCCCTATCCAGAATGCCGGCCGTTTGCCAGCGGGTTAACAACGATTCAAAGTCTGCCATAGTAGTTGCCAAAAGTAGAACACATCCGGCTCACTTTGGGTGCGAAAAACTTTGCCGATGAAATCTCTGCTCATGCTTGGCTTTGTATCAGGGCACGACTTCAGTCGTGCCGAAAACGCATCAAGAAAGACGTTGGGCTTTAGCCCCTGAGGCAACGTGGACTCGCGCTAAAGGCTTGTGCGGAGTTTCCCTATATCATCAGGGAGTATGCGTTTCGAGATCGTCACCATCTTTCCGGAGTTTTTCACCAGCATCTTCGAGAACGGGATTCTCCGCCGGGCGCTGGCCGAAGGGCTGGTGACTGTGGGGGTGCATGATCTGCGCGTCTTTACGCACGACCGTCACCGCACCGTGGNNGGTGCTGAAGCCCGAGCCGCTGGCAGAGGCGCTGGCCTCGCTGGGGATTGCGCCGAAGGCCGAACGGCAGGCAGGAGACGACGCCCAAACACACCCGCGCGTAATCCTGCTTTCCGCCCAAGGGCGTCCTTTCACCCAGGCGATGGCCCGCGAGCTGGCTGCCACGGAGCGCGTGGTGCTGATTTGCGGCCGCTACGAGGGCGTGGACGAGCGCGTGAATGTGATTTATTGCGACATGGAGCTGTCCATCGGCGATTACGTGCTGAGCGGGGGCGAACTGGCCGCCGCCGTGGTGGTGGATGCGACCATGCGCCTGCTGCCCGGCGTGCTGGGCAACGAGGCGTCTGGAGAATTCGAAAGCTTTGGCGTGGCCGACTCCGAGATTGCCTCTGCTGCGGATGGCGTTCCGCGCTCGCAGCACGGCGCCGGGGGCCTGCTGGACTACCCGCACTACACCCGTCCGGCCGAGTTTGGCGGCCTGCGCGTCCCCGAGACCCTGCTCAATGGCGACCACGCCGGAATTCGCCGCTGGCGCCGCGAGCAGCAGTTGCGCAAGACTCTGGCCAACCGTCCGGATTTGCTGGAAAATGCCGCACTGAGCAAAGAGGACGAAAAGCTGCTGGAGGCGATTCGGCTGGAATCTGATTAGGCGCGGTCGGAAATTATTGAGCAGTCCGCTTTCCTTTCGCGGCGAGCAATACAGGCCAGCATTCAGCAGCCTGATCGTCGGACACTGGTTGATAGAAGGTTCTGCATCAGGCAAGGATGCTTTTCAAAAGAGGATCTTGCCAGGCCGCAGACACTCAAGACGCAAGGAACTCTTGATGGACCACAACCATTGCAACCCGCAACCGGAAAAAGGAGAACTTCACTATGAAACCGAGCACAAACGATAAGGCAGCTGGAAACCTTCACGAAGTCAAAGGCGCAATCAAGCAGACAGCCGGCCAGATTGCCGGGGATGCCCGCCTGGAAGCTAAGGGCAGAACTGAAAAGAATGCGGGCAAGGCTCAGAACTTTGTCGGCAAGGTTGAGAAGGCTGTTGGGGAATAAGCGAATCAATACCGAAATCAGATACGAGAGAGGTCAATGCAAAATGTCGCAATCAGTAATGGAACAAGTGGGCGAACAGATTGACAGTACGGCGCACAAGGCTTCTCAGGCTGCATCTTCTGTTGCGGATGCGCTTGAGGATGGCGTCAAAGCAGCGCGGTGTGCCGCAAAACATGGTGGTCGTGTCGCCACAGAGTTGCTTGACGACACAAAAAGGCGCGTACAACGGCATCCAATTGAAACAGTTGCGGCGACATTCGCGATAGGCATTGCGGCTGGAGCAGCGATCGGCTGGATGTCGAGGCGAGCGTAGTACTAGCATCAGAGCGAATACTTGAGAGCGGGTCCAGTGCGCTGGGCCCGTTTCGCTGAATGCCTCAGGATATTCGTCGGAAGTACGGACAGGATGTCTTATTCCAGGAAACCTGCGATGAGATCACGCAGAACCGGGAGCAAGCCCATCCCATAAAAGCCATGAACGAATCAGGCCTTCCCCGGCGTATTCAGCTCAACCAACCCCGCGGGCAGGGCCATTTCAACGCGCTTCGCTTTAAGGTCGATTTTCTTCAAGAAGCTTTTGGCGAAGGGGATGAGAACCTCGCCCGAGGCTCCGCGCACCACCAGCAGCGCCACCGCGCCGGCCGTCCGGTCCACGCTCTCGATTTCGCCGACGGTCACCGGCTCATTTCCTGCCACGTCAATCAGCGCGCAGCCGATCAGGTCGCCGGTGTAAACCTCGTCCTCGGCCAGAGCGGCCCGCGCGGAGCGGGGAATGGCCACGGTCAGCCCCTTGAGCGTTTCGGCCGCCGAGATCGAGTCCACTCCGGCAAAGTGCAGCACGATGCCGCCCTTGTGCAGCCAGTGGGCGAGAAGCTCGACCTCGCGGGGAGTTGCATTTCCCGCAGGGGCTAAAGCCCGCGTCGTAGTGGCGGCCTTTGCGGCACGACTGAACTCCCACCCCATCGACGAAGACCTGTCGATGGGGACCCCGGAGAAGTCGTGCCCTGACACGTCGTGCTTTACTGAAGCCGTGCTTTGGCGAGAACGAGAATCGGCAGCAGAATCCGGCAGCAGCCAGAGCCGCTTTCGTTCGGCAAATTTTTCCGGGAAATCGGTGAGAATGTCGGCGTAGACCTCGCCTTTGCGCCCCTGAGTGTGGCGAATGCGCGCCAGCCAGACCCAGTCTTCAGGCATGGTCATTGCTGCCTCCCGAAGAGGGTCGGATGCATCGGCAAAAGACCACTCAGGGCTCGTCCTCTTCCAGGATGTCGAGCGTGTAGCGGTGATGCATCTTCATGCTGACGGCGCCCAGTATGGTGCGTACCGAACGGGCGGTGCGCCCTTGCTTGCCGATCATCTTGCCCACGTCCTGCGGCGCCACGCGGAGCTTGAGAACCGTGGTTTCCTCGCGGCCCACACTCTCCACTTCAACGGCTGACGGTTCATCCACCAAGGCCCGGGCAATCTCCCGTACCAGTTCTTCCACTTCCACCATAGCATTTGGGGACATGCACTTACTCCTGGCCAGTGCGTTCGGAATTAGCCGCCAGGATTTGGCGACCTGAAATGAACCACATAGCTCGGTGGGCGCATAGTATCAGTTCGCACCCCTCTCCGTCAGCAAATAAAATACGCGCAGGCTCGGGGAAGCCCGCGCGCGTCGTCAGGGGGAGGGAGCCAATCAATCAGGCTGCGGCTGTTTCGGCTACGGGCGCCGGGGTCTTGGCCACCAGCTTTTCGACCCTGGGCGACATCTGCGCGCCCACGCTGCGCCAGTAGGCGATGCGCTCGTGCTTCAGAATAATCGTGGCCGGCTCGGTGCGGGGGTTGTAGGTGCCGNNTGCGGTAGTAGGGCTGCTTGGGTGCGCCAAAACGCGCTAAACGAATCATTACCACGGCGATAAGGTTCCTTTCAGATTCCAGTGCTCTGTTGCGATTCTTGGGGGTCTTACCCGGCAGATATGGACATTCCGGCCAGATGTGGGCCAGACGGACTCGTCCAGCCTTGCAAGACACAACACCTAAGTATCGCCGATAGTGGGCGGTTGGCGCAAATTGCCTGTCCTTCGGGCGGGACGAGGCAACAAAGCACAGCCATGGCCTGAGGGCAGCACGGGCTGAATTCTGGCCATCGTCCCGGAAGCGCAGAGGCCCTGGATTCCGGGCGCGCTATTTGCCGGGCTTGCCCTTTTTGCCACCGCTCGCTTTGGCGGCGGCCTGCTGCGGCTGGTCGCCGCTATGGTGGTGCTTGTGGTGGGCTAGGGCCTTGGCAATCTCTTCAGGGGTCAGCTTGCTTCCGCCCAGATGCAGAACATCGTTTGCAACTGCAGGATCGGTTTTGGTCGGTTCCATGGATTTCTCCTGTTTCAAGGGTGGCGCGCGGCCGCTGTGAGGCAGCTAGCGCTACTCAGGATAATCTCATTCGACATAGGCGGACAGTATGCCTTGTATTGCTCACCTGCTAGTGTTGTGAGTCAGAAGTTCACTGAAGAACAACCGCAGATCCCCGTTCGACTACGCTCAGGGCAGGCTTTCGACTCACCACCCCCAGGCTGAAGAGTACGCCTGGGGCCCCGTTCGCTCAGGATGACAGCAATTTTTGTGCTGCGTATTATGACAGCAATTATTGTGCTGCATATTTCTGACTCAGAGCACTAGCCGTTGATCTTCTTCAGCAGCCACGCCATGTTCT
Organism: Acidobacteriaceae bacterium; assembly: GCA_003156235.1. Taxonomy (GTDB): domain Bacteria; phylum Acidobacteriota; class Terriglobia; order Terriglobales; family Acidobacteriaceae; genus Telmatobacter. Next base: position 12,650 of record PMGP01000262.1, on the reverse strand, counting down.
GGCCCAGGGTTTTCATGGTTTGCATGCCCTCTTCGTCCCGCTCCACGTCGCCGATCTCGCGGCCAATGCCGATGTTCCAGTAGGACGAGCCGGGGATGATCATCTCGCTGATCAGGAAGAAGTGGTTCAGGGCGTCAAAGGCGTGTATTGCCCCGGCGCGACGCACCGCCACCACGGCAGCGCCCACCTTGCGCCGGAAGAGGCCGCCGTTGGCCTTGGAAACCAGGCAGGCGCGGTCCATCAGGGCTTTGATCTCCGGCGTGATGTCGGCCACATAGGTCGGCGAGCCGAGCAGAATGCCGTCCGCCTCCGCCATCTTGTCGATCAGGGCATTGCCCATGTCGCCCTTTTGCGCGCACCGCCGGTCCTTGTTTTTGGAACACTCGCCGCAGGCCAGGCAGCCGTGAATCTTCGCCCCGCTCAGTTCAATGAGTTCGGTTTCGATCCCTTCGTTTTCCAGTTCCTTGAGCACTGAGCGCAGCAGGATGGCCGTGTTTCCGCCCTTGCGGGCGCTGCCGTTCAGCGCAACAACCTTGATTTGGCTCCCGTTCATGTGTCCGCCTCCCCTTGCCGGCCATCCGGATGGCCGGAATCTCCCAACCCCCTATTATGCTTCTTCGGCAGGCCGGAAGCTGCGCTTTTGGCTGCGCATATAGCATGATTTTTGCCGATACGCGTTTTTTCAAATCATTTGCGGCGGATCGCGCAAGATTTCGCCCCTGCTCCGTTCAAAGGGAGTGGACAGCGGCGATTTTTCCGGTTCACGGGAACCATTTTGCCTTCGCCGGGGTCCAAAGGAGTAGAGTTTCTAGTTGGTCCAAGGAGGATTTGTGCGCCGAATTCTTACTGTCTTCTGTCTTGCCGCCTTCACTGTGACCCTTGCCGCGCAGTCGCCGGCCGGGTCCGCAGCCAAGCCCAAGTTGGCCGCACCGCAGGTGCCGCAGGGAGTGGTGAAAGACCTGCCCGTCCGCAAGGTGGTGCTCTACAAAAACGGTGTGGGCTACTTCGAGCACGCCGGATCGGTCACCGGCAACCAGCGCGTGGCCATCGATTTCACCTCGCCGCAGTTGAATGACGTTTTGCAGTCGCTCACCGCGCTCGACGAGGGCGGAGGGCGAATTGCCGGGGTCAACTACAACTCCACCACGCCGCTGGCCGAGCAGCTTAAAACGCTCTCCCTGGGCATGACCGACGACCCCACTTCAACCGAGCTTTTCCAGGCGCTGCGCGGGCAACGGGTCGAGGTTACGGGAGGGCCGGGGGGCGCGATCACGGGCCGTCTGCTCTCCATCGAGTCGCGCACCGAGAAGATTGGCGACACCGACACCACCATCGACAAATTTTATCTGACGCTGATTGCCACGTCAGGCGCGGTGCGGGTCATCGAGCTGACGCCAACGCTGAGCGTGCGCCCGCTGGATGCGAATCTTCAAGGCCAGCTCGACCGCTATCTGGAGCTGCTCTCGACAACACACTCAACCGGCCTGCGGCACCTTACTCTTGACGCGGTTGGAGTAGGCCAGCGCGAGCTGCGTGTGAGCTACATCAGCGAGGTTCCGGTCTGGAAGTCCACCTACCGCATCGTTTTTCCGCGCACGCCGAACGGCAACGCGACGATGCAGGGCTGGGCGGTGGTGGATAACACCGTGGGCGCGGACTGGGACAACGTGCAGTTGTCGCTGGTCGCCGGAGCGCCGCAGAGCTTCATCCAGCCGCTCTCGCAGCCCATCTACACAAAGCGGGTGGAGATTCCGATTGCTACCGAGGAGCAGTTAACGCCGCAGACGCATGAGGCGGCGGAGATGCCAGCGCCGCCACCACCACCGTCGCCGGAGATGATGAATAACCAGCTGACCGCGCCAACGCGCATTCCAAGGATGGCAGCCAAAATGAAAGCGCCGTCCGGGCACGGTATCGGCTCCGGAAACAGCTACGGCGTGGCGGGATCGAACTTTGGAGCTGGTGTTTCGTCAAACAGCGCCGATATAGCTGGAAAAAGCGACAGATATTCCGAGAACGTAAGCCTGAAGATAGACCGCGCCAGCGACGCCTACAAAGAGGGCGACGTCTCCACCAACGCCTTTGACGACTTCTTCGAGTACGCGCTGACGCAGCCGGTCACGATTCATAAAAACGAGTCGGCGATGGTGCCCATTCTGCAGCAGGAGCTTCCCGCGATGCACGTGACGCTGTGGAGCGAGCGGCAGCCCACGCCGATGCGCGCGGTGTGGCTGGAAAACAAATCGAAGCTCACGCTGGACTCGGGCAGCTTTTCGATTTTTGAGAGCGGCGAGTTTGCCGGCGAAGGCTTGCTCGAGCCGATTCATCCCGGCGAAAAGCGGCTGCTCTCTTATGCTGCCGACCAGGCGGTGAAGGTGCGCCGCACCGCGCCTGCCGAGACCAGCACGCTGCGCCGCATCGCAATGCATGATGGTGTGCTGGTGCAGCAAATCAGCCAGGTCACCGAGAGCGACTACACCGTGAATAATACCGGCGACGATGCGCGCGAGGTGCTCATTGAGCATGCCCGCCGCCCCAACGCCGAGCTGGAGTCCGAAACAAAACCGGCGGAGACCACGGCCACGGCTTATCGCTTCCGCGTGGCGGTCAAGCCGCATGAGTCCGCCGATCTGCACGTCCGTGAGCGCGCCTTGCTCTCGGAAACCGTCCGCATCAATCCGGGGGATGATCGCACCGCGTTTCTGATTTCGGTTGTCAAGCTCGTTCCGTCCGTCGAGGAAAAGCTGCGGCCGCTCATCGATGCCGAGACCGTGCTCAGCGGATTGAACTTCAAAATTTATGAGCTCGAGCAGAAAGAGAAAACGCTGGCCGCCGACGAGGCGCGCGACCGCGAAAACCTGACCGCACTGAAGGGCAACGACGCCGCCAAGCGCTTTGTGGAGGAGCTGAACAGCGCCGAGGACCAGTTGCAGGCCGCGCGCAAGCAGACCATCGAACTGGAGCAGCAGAAGAACGCCGCGGTGGAGAAGCTCAATGCGCTGATTGCCGGACTGAGTTTTGATTGGGATGTGAAGAGAGACTGATGGAACAGGGAATAGGGACTAGGGACTAGGGAATAGGGAATAGAAAGCAGCGGAACAACCAGCAAGCAAGTCATTGCGAAGATTGCGAAAGCTGGAGGGTCGCTTTTCCTAATCCCTAGTCCCTATTCCCTGCATTTCCCGGTCATGGCATAGAGAATGGCGCGCGCGGTGGCGTCCTCGTCGGCGTGCGAGCTGATCATCAGGTCGTAGAGGTGGGGATTGCACCAGCTCTTTCCCCAGTACTGTTGGAGGTATTTGGCGCGTTCGCCATCCACGGTGCGAAGGCGCTGCTCTGGGTCGGCGCCCTTTTCCAGCCGGCTGCGCAGGCGCAGGATGCGCTCTTTCAACGGAGCGTAGACGAAGACATGGTAAACGCCGGGCTTGTGTTGCAGCACGCACTGCGAACCGCGGCCCACGATCACGCAGTTTCCGTCGGTCCAGGCTTTCTCGATGATCTTCTGCGAGATTTTCACTATCTCCTCGGCGTCGAATACAGAGCCCTCGCCCAGTTCTATGCCCGCGGCCAGGGCAGCCGAGCGCATGGCCTGCTGGTTGATGCGCCGCAGCCAGGAAACCACGTGCTCATCGTAAGGCCGTACGGCGCTCGAATCCACGTGGGCCGCATAGGCGATGGCGTCGATGATGTCACGATCCAGCAACTTCCAGCCGAGCCACTCGGCAATGGTTTGCGCGATGCGCCCGCCGCCGCTGCCGAACTCCCGGTTCACAGTTAATACGCGGTATTCCACGTCATCCTCCTAAAACACCGGCAACAGTTTACGTTACTCCTCTTCCCAGGGTTCTTTCCAGTTCCGCTCGCCTGCGAGACCGGCATCGTGTTTTCAGACACCACTGGAACAGGGCGCTGCGACTTCCTTCGATAGGTAAATTCCCGTGCCTCACGGCCGCAGAATCACCAGCGCTTCCCGCTCCGTGCTTCCCTCCGGAGCCAGCGTCTCCATCCTGCGATCGAATGTGACCAGGTTCGCCTTGTGGTGAATGGCAAGAGCAAGCAGGTAGGCATCGGTGATCTGCTTGGGGCCTTGCAAGCGGCGTCGAATCGATGCACTGAGCGCGGAGAGGGGAAGGTCGTCGAAACAGAACTGGTGATTCCTGCTCGATTCGGTTGTCTTCTGCAGCAAGTCGAGCGCTGAGCGAATTCCCGGAGCGGGATTCATATATGCGGCATTGCTGACAATGCGCACAAATCCCTGCTCGGTAATCGGGCAGGTGGCCCAGCCCAGATTCTCGTTGCTCGAGAACCATTGCGCCATGCGCGCATGAAACGCGTGATTTTCCCACAGGAGAGCGAGCAGAGCGTTCACATCCAGCAAAGCGATACTCACGGCAGTTCACTCTCCATTGCATCCTTCAGCGCCAGCGCCTTTTCGAGCGTGATCATCTCTGAGTTCGGCCCCGGCGAAAAGATCAGAATGCCGTTCTCCCACTTCGTAGGTACCTCGGCATTGAGGCCGCGCTCAAGAATATCCGAAGCCGCGGCGCCGTTACTGATAGACCTTGCCGACGCGTACTCCTTTACCTGCTCCAGTACGTCATCCCGAATGTCGAGAGTGGTTCTCATGGCAATCCTCCCTTGCAACTGGCCAATGCTGCGTCGCGTAACGTACTGTGGAAAGCTCCGCCGAGCGCATCAAATTCATTTTACGATGCGCAAATGGACAATGCGCATCAAAATAGAAGTTTGATGCGAAAATCTTTGTGGCGCGCACAGTATGAATTGCGATGAATTCTGCACACGATCATCAGCAGTTACCTTGTTGGAAACTTTGGTGCCATTGGAGTTAAGGGAAATCTCAGGTAGAGTGAATATGGCTCTTTCTGGGCTCGGGATGGCGCTTATGAATGCTTCTAAATCCGCTTTACCGCTCTCGTCTGCAGGTCCCCAGCCGGCCTCTCAGCGGCAGGAAGTGCGCTGTGCGGTGCGTTTTCCGCTGGCGCTGCCCGTGATGTTGGCGTCCGACAAGGGAGAGATTGCCGCTATTACCCGGAATGTATCCGCCAGCGGGGTGGTTTTTGAGCTGGCCAGTCCGGTCAAGGCAGGTCTGGAGATCCGTTTTTCCCTGCGTATGCCCGGTGAAGTTCTGGGTACCCCTCACGATGTTCTGGTTAATTGTCAGGGACGTGTGGTACGCTGCACGAGGAACCAAAGTAACTATCTGGCTGCCTCCACCATCGACGAATATCAGTTCGCCGAGCAGTGACAGCCGTAGCGACCTGGCGACAACCACTTTTCATGGTAAGAACTCATTATGGATTTTTTGGACGATACCGCAGAAAGTGAAATCCACGACGCTCCGATTCAGCCGGGGACCATCCGGGTGATTCTTGCGGACTCCCAGGCGATCTACCGCGTGGGCATTCGCAAGGTTTTCGCGCTGGAAGACGATCTTCGCGTCGTGGCCCAGGCCGATTCGCTGGAGAATCTTCGCGCGGCCATTGAGCGCTATCCCACCGACGTCGTTCTCCTGGAAGGCAGCCTGCTGGTTGGCGCGGCTAACGTCATCCCTGACCTGCTGCGCGTCGCTCCCGATGTGAAGCTGATTGTTCAGGCCGTGGCCAGCGAGGAAAACCAGACTGTGGAGCTGTACCGGCGCGGGGTTCGCGGCATCGTCAGCCGCTCCATCTCGCCCGACCTGCTGGTGCGCTGTGTGCGCCGCATCGCGGCTGGCGAAACCTGGATCGACAACCAGTCGGTCAACTGGGTGATCGAGGCTTATCGCGTCCAGGCCTCCGCCCTGGTCAACCCGCGCGTACAACCCAAGCTTTCGCCCAAGGAGATGGCCATTATTACCTGCATCACCCAGGGCAAGCGCAACAAGGAGATCGCCTACCAGCTAGGGACCACCGAGCAGGTGATCAAGAATTATCTGCGCAAGATCTACGACAAGCTGGGCGTCAGCGACCGGCTGGAGCTGGCCCTCTATTGCCTGCATAACAAAATCATCCGTACGGACGAGGATGAGGATTTGACGGCGCAGAAGATTGTGGGCAAGTAAGCGGATTCTTTTCTGCAACAGCAACGGCCAGCCTCCGAGTCTCAGGGCTGGCCGTTTTGCATTGCAGCAGTAAAAGCGAAAGATGGCAGACCCATTCCGCGGGAATCGGCGCCGTCAGCCCCGGCGGAGCTTGTGCCGCAACAACCCGGCCATCCCCAGAAGGCCGGTGCCGAAGAGAAGCAGGCTGCCCGGCTCGGGAGTGTCATTGACCTGGGCATCGAACGTGATATCCTCGTACATTTCAGGATAAGGGCCAAATGTGCCGGGGTATCCACTGGGATATCCGTAGAATGTGAAATCGACTTCGAATGTGCCCAGCCACAAACCAGAGTCTCCATCGTTAATGCCGCTGAGATCGACAGGGAGCCACGAGAGCGTGACAGTATCGCTGCCGGTTTTGGAAAGATGCGTCGAGCCGAGTGTGGCCGTGCCGCTGATGTATTGCAAGCTCGTTGCTACATCGTCCAGGTCGCCGTTGACAGACGTGAATCCCTCGGGCGTGATGGCATTGATGATGATATAGTCATTCGGGTGTGAAAATTGTGCTTGAAATGGCGCCATCGATATTATGGCCGTTTCGATCTGTGTCCCGGAATTCTCGTAGGCATAGTAAGTGCTGCCGGTAGAGTAGGTGCCTTCGTAGATCAGGGTTCCGGCGTAGGCAGGGCGGGATGCTCCCAGAAGAGTGATGCTGACAAAAGCGATCAAAAGGCCAACCATCCGGCAGCACGAACTCTTTGCGGCAACAGAACTGAAATTTAGGAATGCTGTCATAGCAGGAATCCTCCTCGTAGCGGGCGGATACGCACACCTATCGCTGGCTGGAGCCGCTAAGAGAAGCCACGACAGTTGGGGGATATACAGATACTATGTCACGAACGCAGTTCAATGTCCACGCTTAATTAGCAATTTAATGACTACTCTCAATATATTGATAAAACAGGCGTTACCATAATCTCATATGGGGCAAAGTGCGACTTTTTGCGGTTGATTGTGTAACTGTATGTCTCTTATATTGGCAAACTCTGCCCGGCGATTCGGCCGGCCTCTACTCGCTTTCGGGCCGCGTGTAGGGCTTTTGCAGACCTTGCCGGGCTTCGTTGACCGCGCCCTGGCTATTGTCGTTGGTCTGCGCCGCCAGGCGATACTCATTGACAGCGCGGTCGCGCTGGCCGGTGAGGTCGAAGATCTTGCCCAGCGCAATATGGCTCCAAACCTCGGTCCAGCGCGGCTCGCCGTCGCCGCTGAGAGCATCCCGGTAGGCGTTGACGCTGGCTTGATAGTTGCGCTGCGTGAAGAGCACTTCGCCGATGCGGAAGTTGACGAGCGAACTCTGCGAGTTGATTTCCAGGGCCTTCTGGTACTCGGCCAGCGCGCCGGGCAGATCACCCTGGGCCGCCAGTTGCTGGCCTTTGAGGATATGGACGCGCAGTTGCAACTCGGGGGTGGACTTGAGCACCCAGCCCTGCGGGTCGATGATGATGCGGCGGGGACGACCGAAGGTGTCCACGGAAAACGGCGTGCTGGCGCCCACCACCTCGATTTTTTTCGTTTCAGTCTTGCCTTCGGTTTCCACGCTCAGCTCCACCGGCATACGGAAGAGGTCAAGGTCCTGCTCGATTTCGCCGATCACGCGGAAGCCCTTGTTGTTGCCCAGCCGGTAGATGGCGTACTTGTTCGTGAACTGCGGCGCGCCGGTGCCGTCTAACCATTGCGCAAAGAAGGCGGTCAACGGCTGCTGGCTTTGTGCTTCGGCCACCTTTTCCAGGTCAGCCGCGCGCATCGAGCTGCCGGCGTACTGGCTCAACGCGCCCTTGAGCGTGGCCAGGAAGGCTTTGTCGCCGATCTCCCAGCGCAGCATGTGGAAGATCATGGCGCCTTTTTCCAGGGTCATCGACTGGAACTCGGGCGAGAAGGGCGCGATGCGGCCGGCGCTCGACAGGGGAATGGTGTCGTAGGCCAAGGCTCCGGCCGCCACGTCCTGAATGGCCGTCTGCAGAGCGGTTTTGCCGCTCTGGTTTTCGACAAACAATAGCTCGCTGTAGCGGGCCATGCCGTTGGTGATCCAGGCGTCGTTGAGGGTGCGCGGGCTGACCTCGGAGCCCCACCACTGACGGGCGATGGTGCTGGCCAGCAGGCGGATGCCGCTCTTGTCGCCCACGCGCGAGCTGGGAATCGCGGCCAGCTCCGGCGCCCAGACGGAGGTCAGCGTGCCGTCCGGCAACTCGACGACATTCAAGCGGCTGGATTCGGCCGCGCCAAAGCTCGCGGTGAAAAAGTCGTACTCGCAGGCTGCGGTTTGTGCCAGATCGCTGGACGATTGTTGGTGGCTCGCCGTCAGATAGACCTTCACGTTGCCGGGGCCGGACGAGACCGGGGCCACGTAGCGGCCGGCAATCACCGTGCCGGGAAAGCCGGGCTTCTCCCAGTTGAAGTCATACTCGTCGCCGGGCTTGCCGTTGGCCAGAATGACCGGCTTGGCCTCACCTTGAGAGCCACTCGAAAAGACTTGCATCCCCTGCGGCACACGGATGTGCATCTCCGCGGTGAAGCGGTTGGTCATGTAGCCAGTTGTGGGAAACCAGCGCGACGCGTAGAGCAGGTAGGTGATGGGTTCCTGAATGGCGGCCAGCTTGATGCCATCCACTGGGCCGTCGTCGTTGCCGGTGATCACGCCCTCATATTCGAAGGACCAATGCACGGCTTGCCCGTGGACAAAGGGCGTGGCCGGAGCGATGCCGATGCCGCCGTCTGCCGAGCGCTGGCCGGTGAGCATCGCGCCGGCCTCGTCGGAGATTTTGCTTACCTTGAGCGCCGGGTGGAGGCCGAAGCTGACAGCTTCGGCATGATCCGGCGCCGTAAAGCTGACCAACACTTTGGCCGTCAGATGGTGCGTGGCCGTGTCGATTTCGGCGTCGATGACGTAGCCGGAGACAGCCAGCGAGGGCCGCTCCGGCCGCTGGGCTGCAAGCGGAGCCGCCATGATGAGAGCGCAGGCCAAGCAGGCCAAGCCGCCTGCCAACGGCGCCATCCTTGTCTTCATACGCACGCAGCCATTATCGCAGCCCGCGCCATGGTGTTTCACACCGAGCAGAGGCGTCCGGCTGCGTTTACTGCTTGATGATTTCCAGCTCGATGGTCAGCTTGACTTCGTCGCCCACCACGGCTGCCGGGAAGCCGGTTCCAATTCCGTAGGCGGTCCGGCTGAGAGTGGTGGTGGCTGTGAAACCGGAGTGCGGCTTGCGGTCCATCGCGCCCTCGACCGGCGTGCTGGGGCCTTCCACATCAAGCGACACGGGCAGGGTCACGCCGTGCAGGGTCAGGTTGCCGTTTACCGTCAGCTTGCTGCCGTTCTTCGCCACGCCGGAGCTGGTAAAAGCTGCCGTGGGGAAGGCGGCCACATCAAAGAATGCCGCGGACTTCAGATGTGTGTCGCGAGCCGGCTCGCCGGTGTCCACGGTGCTGGTGTCGATGGTGACCGTCACGGTGGACTTGGTGATATCCGTGTCGTTGAAAACCAGGGTGCCTTTTACCCCGCCGAAGCGGCCATGCACGTTGGAGACGCCGCCGTGGCGAATGCTGAAAACGACTGTGCTGTGGGCCGAATCGGTGGACCAGGCGGAGGTTTGCGCCAGCGCCAGGGGAGCTGCCAAAGCCAGAATGCCAGACAAAATTGCCAAACGCTTCATCGTAATTTCCTTTCATTGCAGGGCCGTCAAGCCGTTGTTGGGTGGTGAGTGGGAAGCCTCTTATCGTATGCGCAAAAAATAGCGAGTGACTTCCGAGCGAAGTCTCCTCGTAAAATTTCGATGCTGATCGATTGTGATTTGTTGCAACAATTGTTGTCTGGTTCCAATAGAACAGCATTGGAGTGTATGTTCTATTCCCTATTCCCTGTTCCCTGTTTCCTTGCTATCCTCGCGTAGATGCCCATTCTGAACGACTTCCGGCGACTCACCCGGTCCCAGCGGCATACCTTTCTGGCCGCATTTCTGGGCTGGACCATGGATTCGCTCGACTTTTTTCTGTTGGTCTTCTGCGTCAAAGCCATCGCCACGGAGTTCCACACACAGAATTCTGAGGTAATGGGCGCGGTATTTTTGACGCAGGCCTTCCGGCCGGTGGGCGCGGTTCTATTCGGCGTGCTGGCCGACCGCTATGGCCGGCGGCCGGTGCTGATGGTGAACATTTTGAGCTTTTCCGTGATTGAGCTGGCCTGCGGCTTTGCGCCTTCGCTCTTCGTGCTTTTGTGTTTGCGCGCCTTGTTCGGCTTGGCCATGGGCGGCGAGTGGGGCGTGGGCGCGGCGCTGGCTTTTGAAACGCTGCCCACCGAAGGCCGCGGCGTTTTCTCAGGAATTTTGCAGGAGGGTTACGCGCTGGGCTCCATTCTGGCCGCGGGCGCTTTCGCGCTTTTCTTTAATGGCTTTACCCTATTGGGGCTGCACGTTCCTGGAATTGGCTGGCGAGGACTGTTCATTCTGAGCGCACTGCCGGCCCTGCTGGTCTTCTATGTGCAGGCGCGGGTGAAGGAGTCGCCGGTGTGGCTGGAAGGGAAAAAGCAGCGCCTCTTGCGTTCTGCCGGAGACGCCAGGATACTCAAGGCCGGAGAACTGACCCGCCTGCTGGCTTTTCTGCCCACATTTCTCTTCCTTGTCCTGCTGATGACCGCCTTCATGAGCTTTTCGCACGGCACACAGGATGTGTATCCCACCTTCCTGGCCACCTATGCCAAACTCACGCCCAAGATTGTCGGCCTGATCGGCGTGTTGTACGGCATCGGCTCCATCGCCGGCGGCATCGCCTTCGGCGCGCTCTCGGAGAAGTGGGGCCGCAAACGGGCCATCGTCGTCGCGGCGCTCTTGTCGATTCCGGTGATTCCGCTTTACGCCTATGGCCACTCGGCCGTCACGCTGGGCATCGGCGCGGTGCTGATGCAATTCATGGTGCAGGGAGCGTGGGGCGTTGTGCCGGCCTATCTCACCGAGTTGTCGCCAGCTCCGGTACGCGCCACGGCTCCGGGGCTCGCCTACCAGTTGGGCGGCCTCATCACCTCATGGAACGGCAAAGCGCAGGCGCTGATCGCCGAGCGCACCGGCAACTACCCGCTGGTGCTGGCAATGACCGTGATCATAGTGGCGCTGACGCTGGCTGGCCTCGCGCTGATGGGCCGCGAAGCCAAGGGGCAGGCGATGACGGCGGCGTGAAGGAGGTTTGCTGCATACCGCTGAAACATTCCAACCAGCCTGCCGCTTGCCAGGATGTGTCCCTGCATAGCGGCTTCGACCTGCGCCCGCGTCGCTCCCACCGGCAGATTCAACTTTGCATCCAGCGCATAGAGCGTGAAGACGTAGTGGTGCGGCGAGCCTGGCGGAGGNNCCCTCGGGAAGCGCGCGCGTCCCGGCGGCGGGCAGGTTGTACAGCACCCAGTGAACCCAGGTTCCACGAGGCGCGTCCGGGTCGGTGACGATCAGCGCCAGTCTTGCCGTCTTTGCCGGTGGCGCGGTCCAGGCTAGTTGCGGCGAGATGCCCGCTCCGCTACACGTAAACTTTGCCGGAATCTGGCTTCCGTCTTGGAAACTGGTACTGGATAGATTCATCGTTTGCCCCCTCGCAATATAAACGCGGTAAGCCCGCAGCGACGCAGCCAGGAGCAGAAGCCCCGCGGCAACAACCCGCGCCGCCTGCCACAATTCTCTGCCTAATCTCATATTTTCCGAAGCGCGCATGTACCGCTCCTTCCTTGCTGCAACATTGCCGATGAAACGGAATTCTAGTACATATTCACTGCTCTTGTTAATGCGGGCACCCGGCTATTCCCTATTCCCTATTCCCTATTCCCTATTCCCTGTCTTTTCACTTCGGCCTGATGAGTTCGATTCGGTCGCGCGTGCGGACCCAGGTGTTGCCGGCCATGCGGCCCACGGCGTCCAAGGTGGTAGGGTCGATGCGGAAATCGTCGAAGAGATTTTCCTGGATGTGAAAGCGAACCACCTCGCCCAGCACGATGACGCCGCTGCCGGGCGCGTGGCCGGTGTAGATGACCTGAAGCAGCTTGCACTCCATCTGCGCGGGCGACTCGGCGACGCGCGGCGGCCGGACGGCAACGCTTGCGACCGGCGTCAGCCCAGAGAGCGGAAACTCGTCCACCCCGAAGGCAACCTCGGCGGATGCGGTGTTGGCGGCAGCGGCGATGGCTTCGCTAACCACGTTGATGACGAACTCACGGGTCTCCTCGACGTTGCGCAGCGTGTCTTTCCGCATACCGGGCCAATGGCCAGTCTCTGGCGGTCCGTTGGGGCGCAGTGACGGGCAGAAAAGCACAGTGGGCGGCACGGAGCCGACTCCGCAGAAGAAGCTGAAGGGCGCCAGATTCGCCACGCCGTCGCGGCTCACGGTCGAAACCAACGCCACAGGGCGCGGCACGATCATGCCGGTCATCAGCTTGTAAATCTGCTTGGGCTGGCACTCGTCTGGGTTGAAACAGAGCATCGGGCTTGCGGAAGAGCGTGCGTCATCCATGCAGATAGCCTAGACCATTGCGGCGGCGGGCGTGAGAGCTAGGGAACCTCTGATCAAGTGCTTCTATTGA
>PMGP01000165.1 GCA_003156235.1 Acidobacteriaceae bacterium | reverse complement strand
CCCTTGTAGTTGATCTCGCGGATGGTGGGCCTTTCCCGGACGAAAACGTTCAGGATGATGCCTTTCTCGGAGTCCTCGCGCTCGATGCGCACATCGTCGAAGTACGACGTGTTCCACAGCGAGTTGAAGTCGCGCTCGATGGAGATCGGGTCGAAGGTGTCGCCGGGGTGGGTAAAGAGACGCGCCAGGATCGTCTCTTTGGGGATGCGCCGGTTGCCGATGACCCGAATCGATTCGATGGTCTGCGGCTGCTGGGCCAGGGCTGCGACCGCGGAGAGCGCCAGCGCGAGCACGAGCAAGGTGCGCGCCAGACGGTTCGTGGTCCGCAGGGCGCGGGAGATGGAAATGTGCTTGATCTTCACCGGGCTGGAGCCCAGCGTTGAGCACACGTACTGGTGCGGTCCAAAGTTCGCCATCACGTTCGGCTTCACGGGAAGAATATCGACACCCTCGCTGCTGAAAATCTGGTCCTACATAGAGGAAAAACCAATTTTACCACTCCAACGACACGCCTCGTCGCCGGCGCCAGGCAACCGCGCCAACGAAAAAGACCTTCCTCTGCCACCCCAGGAAGCAAAGACCGCTTCCTGGGGACCCCGGTTCAACCACCCCACGGACGAAGACCTGTCCGCGGGGGCCCCGGTATAAATCAGAACCTATCCCACAGTCTACCGGACGCAGGCGGGTTGGGAGGCTTAACCCTGACCCAGGAGAGCACATTGTCGATTTTTAGACGCAGGGCGGGCGCACAGGACACCACCCTCCCATTAGGAATTTGAGGCGGTAGAAGAGGCGCGATGGGGGGATTGAGATTTCAGATGTGGACAGAACGGCAGCAGCGGTAGACGCCGGGGCAGTCTGGAACGGTACCAGGGCGCATATTCTCCCCAAAATAGGCCGTCATTCATGGAATTTACCTGCGATTATTTTCTTTTTCCCCATTCCGATTGGCCCCTGCGGTATTCTTTTCCATATCCGGCCTTCACCCCGGCCTTGTCCCGGGAGAGGAAAAGCTGGCCGGAGGAGGCCGGTGCATGGAGATGGAGACAGAAGGGCGCCGAAATCTTTCCATGATCCTGATCCATGTGCTGGTGGGGCTGGTCTTCCTGCTGGAAGGCATTCTCAAGTTCCTGCGCCCGGAGGAGTTGGGCTCGGGGCGATTCGAGGCGCTTGGCCTGCCCTTCCCTCATTTTCTGGCGCCGCTTGTAGGCGGGGGCGAGATCGCCGGCGGCGTGGCCATCCTGCTGAACCTCTACGCCGGAGACGCCGCACTTGCGCTGCTGGTGGTCATTGTCACGGCCCTGGTTACCACCAAGTTCCCCATCCTGCTGGGCAGGCCGCTGGGCCCGCTTCCGCTGGAAACTCTCAAGGAGTACGGCTGGCTGAGCTTTTTCCACCAGGCGCGCACCGATTTTTGCATGGTCTTAGGCCTGCTGGCCATCGTGATCGACTCCGGCCTCAGGGTGGGCCGAAAAAGGCGCTGGTACCAGGCCGGGCCGAAATAGCTGCCCCGAGTCCCTTTTGCAATTCCCACTTGCCTCAATCGAAGCTGTAGGCGCTGATGGCCGCGCCCATCGGTTCATCGGAGAAGATGCGGGTTCCGGGCGCGTCGCTTCCTGCGCCGGCAACCACCATCAGAGGAATCAGGTGCTCCTCGCGGGGATGAGCGTAAGCGGCAAACGGCGCTTCGTGCCAGCCAGTCAATAAAGCATCGCGCTCCGCAGCGGGCGACTCGACGGCGCGCGTCAGCCACGCATCGAAGGCCCTGGCGCGCTCTTGCGTCTGCGGCTGAAAGTAGCTGCGCAGGTTGTGAAAGCTCAAGCCGCTACCGACGATCAGCACGCCCTCATCGCGCAACGGCGCGAGAGCCCGTCCTGCCGCCAAGTGCAGCGCCGGATCGAGAGAAGCCGCCAGAGAGAGCGAGACCACCGGAATCCGCGCCTCGGGAAAAACCACTTTGAGCGGCACAAAGACGCCATGATCGAAGCCGCGGCTATTGCTGACCGCCGCGGGCAGCCTGGCATTCTTCAGCAGTTTCGCCACGCGCGCTGCCAGTTCCGGCTCGCCCGGAGCCGGCCAGGTAAGCCGGTAAGTGTGTTCAGGGAAGCCGGAGTAGTCGAAGATCAACGCGGGACTCGCGGCGGAGCTGGCCGTGAAGGCTATCTCTTCCCAGTGGGCACTCACAACCACAATGGCTTTGGGTGTTTCTGGCAGACTTCGGGCCAGCCCTTCCAGAAAGCGCTGCGTCCGATGCCAGGTGTCCGCAGGCCCCCAGGTCCAATCCATGAAGAAGCAGGGACCGCCGCCGTGAGGCAGAAAGATGGCTGGCTGACGATGTGGGGGCAAAGAGGAACCTCTCCAGGCAATCCAGGCCGGTTCACTTCCGGCTGGAATCGAATGATTCAAACTACTGTCTAAGAGATGTCCTTGTTTCCTGATGGATTCAACCCGGCGGAGGTTCTTACTCCACCGGCTCGGCCATAAAGAAGACATAGATCAGCAGGGCGACGCCGATGAGGCCGGGAATCAGGCCGACCATATAGGGCGAACCTCGATGTACGCCCTCAAGCGTGAGCAAGAGGATCGTCAGTCCTATGCCGGCGGCGACGCAGACGAGGCCGCCGATCTTCATGCCTTCACGGGCTTTGATCCTCTTCAAATGCTCCTCTTCGCGCAGCAGTTCGACAGCCGCCTTGGCGCCATCGCCGGAGGACTCGGCGATCCGCCGAAGGTTCTCCGCCCGGTAAAAGGCCTCACGCTCTTTGCGCCGAGTTCCAAACCAGACGGCGAAGGTGACAAAGGCAAACATCGACATGACGCCGATGCACATGGCAAATGCGCCCGAGATTGCTCCTATTCCAGAATCCGACATCCCATCCTCCTTGCCGGGGTATTTCCCCTTGCGATTGGTAGGACAGCGAGCGGGTGAATCCGGTTGCATAATTTCAAAAACAGAGCTATCTGCGAGAAAATGCAACCAGAGCGGAAGAGAGCGGGTCATACTAGAGTGGTTCCACAATTCACGTGCCTTTTCTGGCATCTTGCCGGGTGGCATTTTCATGAGGAAAATGCCACTTGAGGACAGTCGTTTCGGTATACAGCGATTGTGGAACCACTGTATCCGCAGAGGCACAACTTCCAGATGAACGCCGCCACCAGCGCCGAAAACAACCAAGCCGACCTGGGCGACGTCGAGCGAGTGCTGGACGGCGAGGTGCAGGCATTCGATGGGATCGTCCGCCGCTGGCAGGGTCCGCTGATCAACATGGCCTGGCGCTATTGCCGCGACCGTGGGCGGGCCGAGGAGATGGCCCAGGAGGCTTTGGTGCGCGCCTGGCGCGGGTTGAGCCATTGGCGGCGGGAGTCAAGTTTTTCCACCTGGCTGTTTGCGCTGGCGGCCAACGTCTATCGCACCGAGTTGAAGCGATTTCCCACGGAGACGCTGCCTCTGGATGCGGCGCCGGAGCCTGCGGGCATGGCCACGCAGCACAGCGAACTGGCCGCGCAGAGGAGCCACGATGCCGTGCATCGCGCCGTGCTGGCCCTGCCATTGCGCTACCGCGAGCCGGTGGTTCTGTTTTATTTTCACGAGATGGATGTGGCCGCGGCAGCGCGTACGCTGGGAATGCCCGAAGGAACCTTGAAGGCTCGACTCTCCAGAGCACGGGCGCTTTTGCGACAGCGATTTCCTCATCTGGAAGAGGTGCGCGCTTCCCACCCTTCGCAAAGTACGCGAAGGATGGGGCACCCAGAATTTTGTAACGAGGAGCTTGCTGAAGAAATAGGGAAGGAGGCCGCACGATGAATCGAGACAAGACAAACCGCAGCGAAGCCGAACACGCGAGGATCGAAACGGAGATCGGCCACATTCTGGCGACGGAAGAGGAGTTGATGCCCTCCTCGGGCTTTGCGGCCTCGGTGATGGAGCGCGTGCGACAAGAGGCCGCGCTGCCGGCCCCGCTTCCCTTTCCGTGGAAGCGGGTTCTCCCCGGCATTTTGCTGGCCAGCGGAGCTGCTGGCTGGGGCGCGGTGGTGCTGGTTCATCTGGGCCTTCCTGTTTTCAGCCAGCTCGGGCTTAATCTGGCCGCGCTGAACTGGCCGGCGATTGTTCAGCCGCATCTTTCCGCCGACCTTATACATTCGCTGGAGCTTGCCGGCTGGGTGGCTCTGGCGCTGGGAATTTCGCTTGCATCCTGGCTGCTGTCGCGGCAACTGGCGGGGCGCGGAGGGCTGCTGTAGCATTTGTTCACAGGAGGCAACCGCGATGGCCGATCCCTTCAACCTGGATCGCTTTGTGAGCGCGCAGGCCGCGGTCTTTCCGCGGGTTCTGGAGGAATTGCAAGCGGGAGAAAAGCGCAGCCACTGGATCTGGTTCATCTTTCCGCAGAGGAAGGGGCTGGGGCACAGCTCGCAGTCGGAGTATTACGGGATCGACTCGCTGGATGAGGCGGCGGCCTATCTGCGGCATCCGGTTCTGGGCCAGCGGCTGCGGCAGTGCACGCGGCTGGTGACTCAGGTGGAAGGACGCGCGATCAGCCGGATTCTCGGCTATCCCGACGACCTGAAGTTCCGCTCGTCGATGACGCTCTTTGCCCGCGCCGCCGAAGAGGCCGTCCTAGATAGTACCGACTTCAACGACGCGCTGAAGAAGTACTTCAACGGCGAAGGCGATCCGCTGACGGCGGCGCTGCTGAGCTAGGGCCGCGCGTGTTTGGCCCCGAAATCCCTGAGTTTGGCGAGGAGAGCTGCGGCCTGGCCGGAGTCGATAGCTTCGGCGCTCATCCTGACGCCTTCTTTCAGATCGGCGGCCAGTCCGGCGGCGACGAGAGTGGCGGCGGCGTTCAGCAGAACAATGTCGCGGCGCGCGCCGGGGATGCCGGTGAGCACGTCGTAAAGCAGGGCTTTGTTGGTGGCGACATCGCCGCCGGTGAACTGGTCGAGTGTGGCGCGGGGCAGACCGGCCATCTCCGGAGTGACGCGGGCGGCGTGGAGAGTGGATTCGCCTCCGGTCTCGGATTCCTCAATGCGCGCAACAATGGATTCGCCGGTGGTGGTCAGCTCGTCAATGCCGTCTGTCCCGTGGACGACGAAGGCCCGTCGCGCGCCGAGCGCCGCCAGAGTGCGGCCCACGAGGAGGACGCGGCTGGGCGCGAGCACGCCAATGACCTGATTGCGCGCGCCTGCTGGGTTGGTCAGCGGGCCAACTAAATTAAAAATGGTCCGGAAGCCGAGAGCGCGGCGCAGCGGCCCCAGAGCCTTCATGGCCGGATGATAAAGCGGCGCAAAGAGAAAGACGAAGCCGGTCTGGCGGAGGCACTCGACGGCCAGCTCCGGGTCTAATTCGATGGGCACGCCGAGGGCTTCGAGCACGTCTGCCGCGCCACACAACGAGGTGACGGCGCGATTGCCGTGCTTGGCGACCTTGGCTCCGGCAGCGGCGGCTACCAGTGCCGCGCCGCAGGAGATGTTGAAGGTCAGTGGCCCTCCGCCGCCGGTGCCGACCGCATCAACCAGCTCATCGCGCTCCGCATCCGTAAAGGGCAGCGGCGTAACGCGCCGGCGCATCACATCGACGAAGCCGGCCAACTCCGGCGCCTGTTCGCCACGGGTTGCCAAAACGGTCAGCAGCGCCGCGGTCTCGACTTCAGGCACACCGCCGGCAAGGATTTCTTCCAGTACGCCGGCAGCCTGTTCGCGGGTCAGCGCCGCGCCATCCTGGGCCAGCGGCTTCAACAGTTCTTTCAAAGAGGCCATATACATTCATGATAACGGCGCGCCGAGACAGCGGCGGGCATGATTAAGCAGTGTGTCGCTGGATAGTGGATCAGTTTGAATCCTTGCCAGCTTCGCGCTTCCTTGTGACAGGTACAAAGTCCTTCCCGCAATGAGGACAGCGAACTCGCCTTTTGTCTAAATAGAGCAGCTCGACTTCAGGAATGGCATAGCCGCACTCGGTGCATCCCGTCGAAGTGTCGTAGTCTGGAAACTTATATGGCTTTGGCCTTGGCACAGTACAAGTCTGAACGCTCAGAGCTCTGAATGCAACCCCTGTGGAAATTCAAACCTACCCACTGTGTCTCACGCCGGTTTGCCCGTTCTCCAGCTTGCAGGATAGTATTTGTGTACCGCTGGCACAGCCTCAACTTCCCGGAATCCGCGAGGCCGATTCTGAATCCATAACAACAGCGAAATGGACGGTCCCTACCAACATGAAGATTCACGAGTATCAGGCGAAGGAAATTTTAGCGAAGTACGGCGTGGCCGTGCCGCGGGGCGAAGTGGCAAACACGCTGGAAGAAGCTACGGCCGAGGCCAGCAAACTTTTTTCCTGGGGCGTGAGCGGCGTCGTGGTCAAGGCGCAGATTCACGCCGNNAGCGGCTGCTGATTGAGGAGACGGCCAGCATCGACCGCGAGCTGTATTTGGGCATTGTGCTGGACCGCGTGACGGGCAAATTGGTCTTCATGGCCTCACAGGCGGGCGGCATGGAGATTGAGGTGGTGGCCGCAAAGACTCCGGAAGCCATCTTCAAAGAGAGCATTGACCCGGTGATTGGCCTGGGCTCCTGGCAGGCGCGTAAGCTGGCCTTTGCGCTGGGCC
>PMGP01000035.1 GCA_003156235.1 Acidobacteriaceae bacterium | reverse complement strand
CTCACGCGCTCCACAGCCGTTGAAGGCCGTGCCTGTCTTTATTTGGTACTGCCATTTTCTCCTTCGTTACGTAACGTGCTTCTCATTGTTGTTTAATTGTGCTGCGGGATGCGGAGCGGGTTGTAGTAACCATCCGGCAGATACTTCTGGAGATTCTCCTTGATATAATGGTTTACATCAAGTTTGACACACTTGGTAATCATCCGCATCGTGTAATCCCGCCAGTCGATGTCTTTGGTATACTTACCAAGATAATTTGCCTTGCCAATCTTAAACAGGTCAACATACTCATGAGTCTCCTGCACAATCTCCAGACTGGCTTCCACTGAAAGTGTGGGTTCCAAACTCACCCAAGTAAAAATGCCCTTGTCATGAAACTTCTTCAGGGTCTCAATTCGGTCGGCTGGTAAGGCTGCACGTGATTCCCATTTCTTGCTGAAGTCATCATCCAAGCTGGTGAGCGTAGCCGCGAAGCAATCCCTGTCAGGCCGGTATAAATCTAAGTCGGCGAGAGCGCGGGAACCACCCTTGGTCAGCACACAAATTGCCATCCCATGCTGCTGGATAATCTGAAGTGAAGGGCGCGTGAGTGAGGTATCAAACGGGTTGTAGGCATCGGTCGAGAAGCAAAACAATACCTGTTCGGTGATTCCCTGCGCCTGATACTTCTTGGCATCTGCCGTGAGATGAGACAGGTAGTTTGCCTTTGGAACTGCCCTTGCATGAAACTCTGCCTTCCGTTCAGCATTCGCGTGCAGAGCCAAAGGCACATAGCAGTACAGGCAGTAATGCCCACACCCGTTGTAAGGATTGGCTGCGAGTGGGGCATATTCAAAAGCGGGCCCACCCGGCGAATAGATGTAGCTGCAACCCTTGACCAGTTGGTGTTCAGTCGTTGGGTAGGTGTTGATGTTGACCTGTCCAGCCATTAGTTTTCTCCAAAGTCGCTGAACAGTGCGCAAATCTTCTTTGCCTGTTCAGGGGTAAGTTTTCCCGCACGAAGCAGTTCAACTTGTTGTAGCGCCCAGCGCACGTCTTCTGTTTCTTCCGGCGAAAGCTTATTCTTAGCCGCAGTTTCTTTGACAAGTTTTTAAATGTTCATCTTTCGGCCTAGTCTCCAATCGTTGCGGAGCAAATCCACTCAGGATAGGCAGTGAGAAGGGCCTCGTTCGCCGCATACTCCTCTGCGTCCACGGCGTGGTCTTCTTCTGCCCAACCCAGTGCTGCCTGTTCGATAATCTCTCCCGGCGTCTTGGCCTTGGGTGCCTTGGCCTCAACTTCATCTTCATCCTGATGCGCGGCCTCGGCGGCAGGGACTGGATTTACCAGTCCCTCCACTTCAGAAATCACAGCCTTCGTCTGCTTGTTGAGATGCTGGGTCATGCAGTCTGTATCCAGCGCATCCAGCAACTTGGCCAACGCAGCCTTCCAGTCGGTCGAGTCGTCGGGCGCGGGTGCGGTATCCTTTGCTTCGACGTCAACGGCAAGAAGGATAGCGTTCAACTTGCGACCGCTGATAGCGTTGATCCTGAGATTGGCAATCGCAGGTGCTGGGTCAAACCCAGCGTCCACGGCCTCGACCACGTTGTTCGCAGCCTTGGCAACTTCGACCAATGCGGCGGCAGCGGCGGGCTTGAAAACATTGCCCGACCAATCGCTGGGCGTATCTTCAATTACTACCGAAGCGGCTGTGGCTGCTTTTAACTGCTGCTTCTTCTCCCTCCGCTTGGCCGATGAGGCCAATTGGCCGTCAGGCAAACCAAGCTGATACCCTGCGATTTTGTCTTGCAGGCACCGAGCGGAAATCTTCAGCCTTGCGGCCACACCCTGTGCGTAAACTGTCCACGTCAAGTCCGCAGGAAAACCGACAATGCCTTCAACGATTTCCTTGCGCCCCGGATTTTCTTGTTGACTCAAGAACGCCCGGACTTTAATAAGGTTGCTGCCCAGTTTCTCAAACTTCTGGTCTATATCGACAATCGATTTCTCGACCGCCCCATCCAATTCTTCCCACTTTGCAGCCGTTGCTGCCGAGTCGAGTTTGGAATACGACGCGACCAACTTCTCAATAGCCTCGGTCGTGTGCTTCACCACCACAATATCTGTTGTCATTGTTACTGTCCTAAGTGGAAGTTCTGAAAATAACATGCAGCATGCTGCGTGCTTTTTTCGTCTCAACTTAAAAATGTTGAGCAACCTGTGCCTTTCAGTTGACTTCAGTCGGCGAAACCCGCTAATCCATCGGATTGGACTCAGTGATTTCCGCCTGTCACTCAATTATGTTGCGCCTAAAAAGCAGCCTAAACCTATGAAACAGAGGCGGTTGAAGGAAATACGATTTGTTTCGGGCGAAATAAAAAACTGTCCATATATTTCAGCGTGGATTGTCCCATAGTGGCTGGAACTGTGATATACTAATTAAGAGGGATATCAGATGTGGCACGAAGAGGTAAGACAAGACGTCATGGAAGATGGGAAACTGAAATCGATTGTTTCGGATCATACAGACCCAGAGTTTGATGAAATGCCCGAGCTTGCTATAGGTGTGCTACAAAATGCAATCTGGTTTCGTGGCTTTGTGATATTGCACTTTGGCGAGGACCCAAAGCTACTCGATGAGTTGTTTAAGTTTAAAATTGAATGGGTTTACCGCGGCCAACCTCTGGACAAAAAGACTGCATATGAGTTGGCTTTACAGCAGGATAATTCGTGGGATGTGGAAATGGCTTTATTGCGAATTAAGAGGAAGGGACGACCGATTAAGTCTCGGCACACTGCCATCAAAGCATTGTTTCGCAAGGTATATCTGGACAAGTCGTGGAAAGAAGTTACTCAGCGTCTTTGCCAATGCGGACAGTCTCATGACGACAAGTCCCCCGAGGATAAACTAAGGCTTCAATTGTGCCAAGGAAGACTTGAGGCTGAGGTCAGGCTTCTTAAGAAGGAATTGAAAAAGTATGGGGTCGTCTTCCCGCCATCGCGACCTAAGGAAACTCAAACCACACACGAGCCCCCACCACAAGAGTATGTTAGGGTGCCGAAGACGCATTCGATACAGCACCCGGCAATAGCGATATTTGTAGACGGCGATTCAGTCCCTGAAACTCAGATGACCCGAGAATCCCATGACGATGAGATAGACACATGGTACATGTTTAATCCGTGGGAGCCGGGGTGGATACCTATGTGGTTCCCTCAAATACGGTCAGAGCCGATTGGAACGAGGGAAGAGCTTCAGCAGCGGCGATTAGAATGGTTTGATAGGGCATTCAGACACTTCGCGGGTACTGATTGGCCGCTTAGAGGCCCCTTAGAGTCACAAAGAGCGGTCGTAGCTGATACCCTGCTGCGGATGTATCGTATCGCACGGGATGAGTATAATACCGAGATAGAGGATTTGCAGCCGCTATATTCCTGACCTTGCCCCCGAAAAACGTACTCCATATAGCTCTGGGATAATGGCGAAAGGGCGGCGAATATGGAGCGTTTACCGAGGAAGGTTTACACCTACGAGTTCAANNGTCACTGGGTGTGGTCGAACAGACCCTGTCCAACTGGATCAGGGCGCACCATGCTGGCAAACTGACCGCTAACGGTCGCGGGTCGAAGTTGACCGCCGAGCAGATCGAGATCCGCCAGTTGCGAGCCGAACTGGCCCGGGTCAAGATGGAGCGCGACATTCTGGGAAAAGCGGCGGCATACTTCTCGCGGGGCCAGAAATGAAGTATGCCCATATTTATCACCATCGTCATCTCTGGCCAGTTCGCCTGCAGTGTGAAGTTCTGAAGGTCAGCTTTACGGGCTATCACCAGCATCAGTTGCGTCGTCAGCGGATGGCCTCTCGCCGGCACATGACGGAAGCGGCCTTGCTGGTCCATATTCGCGCCATTCATCGGGAGCTTCGTGGCGCTTACGGCTGGCCGCGGATGTGGCGCGAATTGCGTCGCCGGGGCGTGCGCGTGGGCAAGGAGCCGGTCCGGCTACTGATGCAGCAGGATGGCATTCAAGCGCGTGGCAAGCGGAGATTTCGCGTTACCACGACCGACAG
>PMGP01000419.1 GCA_003156235.1 Acidobacteriaceae bacterium | reverse complement strand
CGCTTCGATATGTCGGAGTTCATGGAGAAGCACTCCGTCTCCAAGCTCATCGGCTCACCTCCGGGCTACGTGGGCTACGAGGAGGGCGGCCAACTCACCGAGCGCGTCAAGCGGTCGCCGTATTCCGTCGTCCTGCTCGACGAAATCGAGAAGGCCCACCCCGATGTCTTCAACATTTTGCTGCAAGTCTTTGAGGACGGCCAGTTGACCGACGGCTTGGGCAACACCGTCGATTTCAAGAACGTCATCGTCATCATGACCTCCAACATCGGCGCGCGCCACCTGCAAAAGAAGCAGGGCCTGGGCTTCGCCAGCGACCGCGACGAGATCGTCAGCGACAAGGTCGAGGAGTTGGTCAAGAGCGAGGTCAAAAAGACCTTCAACCCCGAATTCCTCAACCGCCTCGATGAGATCATCATCTTCCAGGCGCTCTCTGACGCTGATCTCATCCAGATCGTCGAACTGATGGTGCAGCAGCTCAACGCCAATCTGGCGCAGAAGTCCATTACGATTTCGGTCACCGAGGAAGCCAAGAAGTGGATTCTCGATAAAACTCTCGTAGACCGCAGCTACGGCGCGCGACCGCTGCGCCGCGCTTTGCAACGCTACGTCGAGGACCCCTTGAGCGAAGCCATGATCGCCGGACAGATCACCGCCCGCCCAGCTTTCCTTGAGGTTTACCTGGAAGCCGATCAGCTCTTCTATCGCCCCATCACCGCCGACGAGAATGCCAGCGAAGAAAAACCCGCCGGCGTGCTGCTCTTCAGCGCCTGACGCCGCTCAATGATCGAAATGTGTCATCTACTAAGCGTTTGTAAGGGCTTCAACTGGAACGAAAGCTGGCCAAGGGGCAAGAGAAATTGTCTTGCCAGAGTGCTTCGTGGAACTGGCAGGTCTAATTTCAGGAAAGTAGCTGTAGGTTTTTCCATCGAGGTTTCGTCCGGATGCCTTTTTGCGCGTACCACCCCATTGCTTGAAAAAGAACGGAACTCTATCTCGACTGCATTGATTTTGAATGGACCTAACCCAGGCAGGTTGCATGGGACGCGCGCCCGGCCCACTTTCCCCGCCGACGATTACCCATGAAATTCCGTGCAGATCAATCTCTCCAAGGTCCTCAAGCAAAGGCTCAATCGACAAAAAGCGCACTGCAATGGGAGTGTTCTGTAGTTTGCGCAGCCGCGGGAGTCCATGCTTTTTGTCCTCGACACTAACACCCCACCAGATGTGCGGCTCGGCAGCAAAGGCTTTCATGGGTCCACTGAGGAGTTTTGCCATGCGATCATGGCGCTTGGTCAGAATCTGAAAAATATGCCAGTTTGCCTCCCGCATCACTTTCGCGATTTGCAGGATGTAGCTGTCAGGAATCGATTCATGGAAAAGGTCGCTCATCGAATTGACAAAGATCTTCTTGGGGGACTTCCACCGAAGAGGATCCGGGAGCTTTTCCGGTACCAAGCGAACGTCGAAGCCTTGTTCAAAGGGATGACCTGGAACTCCGCGAAAACGCTCCGCAAATCGTTCGGCGTAGCAGTTCTTACAGCCGGGGCTGATTTTCGAGCAGCCGCGCACCGGATTCCAGGTGGCGTCGGTCCATTCGATGGTTGTGCCAAGTGACATTTTGACCTCCTATTAGAACAGGCTGCTTTGTTTGAGTATTTCAGTACTTGCGCCCATAGTTTGAAGGCCGTCTGGTTTTTAGAAAACATTGCCAGGTAGTACAGCGGAACATTCTTATCGAGAGTCTTGACCTCTCTCATCTGATGTAAAGGAGTTTCCAAATATTCAACCTCCGACAAGCTCTGAGCAAACTCTCTTGCAAGAAATTTGGCAAAATCTTCATGAATGTCAGTTCTCTCGTTCCATCGTGTTCTCCAAGTAGTATTTCCAATCATCCTGTCTATCTTGCTGTCTAGCTGGAGGTAGTGCGGGACATTACGCTTTGCATCCATCTGGAGAGCCAAAAGGCAGAGGAAGTCCACACCACGGGCACACTTCGATATGGTCTTGAGATTATCAATATCGAAATCGCAGTCAAAGGGATCAACAAAACATAACACCAGAGATTTGCCTGGAATCTTCGAGCAAATATCGTTGATGTGCTCTTCAAATTTTCCGGCAACCAAGTGAACATTATGCTTAGCATAATTTTTCTCCACTCGTGACTTCAAAGCTGAAAATCGCTCTGGGTCGCTTTCGCAAAAAATATAACGATCAAAGGGAGCATCGACAGATAATGCAATCAGTGGCGATCCGAGAAGAACCTGATCGCGGCCCTTGATCCTGCATAAGCCGCTTCCAGCGTAAAGGTCCACATAGACCCTCGTCCATTTGTTCTTCATAGCCGACGAAAAAATTTGGCAGTAGAGGCGAATCAGGTCAAATTTGTCCTCCGTCCATGGCCCCACATCGGGGATAAGCAATCCGTCGTCTTCGCCAAACAGCGTTTCGTTCTTCATGGGCGAAATCATACACCCCAGCAAGGCGAATGAAAAGGGAAAATATCGCAGGTATCCATACAATACCGGCTACGGCAAATTGCCTCACTAAAGGCCCCGGTTTGCAATTCCCGTGCCGTTTCGTTATGATTCTATTAACTGTCCAAGGGAAATCCCTGGGCCGTCAATAGCACCACGGTTTCTGGGTCTGTTCGAGGGGGTTGCAAAAGGGAGACGCGAAGAGCGCTTCCCGTGCGGCCAGCACCTCCAGACTCTCCGCAAAGCGGGGCTGGCAGAAGCGGTGGGAGACGAGGAATGAATGGCTAAATCCAGTAAAAACATTACGAAGGCGCGCGCGGCCGTGGTCAAGCCAGCGTATTCGCTGCCCGAAGCGGTTGGCCTGCTGAAGCAGGTGAAGTACGCCAAGTTTGACGAAACCGTCGATCTGACGCTGCGGCTGGGCGTGGACACGCGCCACGCCGACCAGATGGTCAGAGGGACGGTGGTGTTGCCGCATGGGCTGGGCAAAACCAAAACAGTGGCCGTGATTGCCTCCGGCGACCGCCAGAAGGAAGCCAAGGACGCCGGGGCGGACTTTGTGGGCGGCGAGGAGATGGTGGAGAAGATCCAGAAGGAAAACTGGACCGCCTTCGACGCGCTGATNNGTTTCGCGCCGACAAGACCAGCTTGGTACACGTGCCGGTGGGCAAGCTGAGCTTTGAGCCGCAGAAGCTGATCGACAATGCGACCACGGTGATTGGGGCGATTGTGCGCTCCAAGCCTTCGGCGGCCAAGGGCAAGTACATCAAGAGCACTACGCTGAGCTCGACGATGGGTCCCGGAGTGCGGCTGGATTCGACAGTTGCCGACGCGGCGGGAAAGCACTAAAAGCAGGGATCAGGGAACAGGGAACAGGGAACAGTAAAGCCCGCAGTTCTCGCTTGCCCGGATCTGAATGGTTAAAACGAGATTTGCAACAGAAGCCTGTTGAGGGCGAGAAGGGGATAAAGGAAGGAAGAGCGAGGTTCAGCCTGTGAAGTGGCGCTGTTCCCTGTTCCCTGTTCCCTGTTCCCTGTCGGAGCGGAGCGAAGACAAAATGGCGATTTCAAGGGCGAAGAAGACGGAGAAGGTTCAGTTGCTGGCCAAGGAGCTGGAAGGCTCGACTACGGCGATTATCGGCACTTTTTCCAAGCTGACGGTGGCCAAGGACTTTCAACTGCGCAAGGTGATTCGCGAGGCGGGCGGCAAGTATCGCGTGGTGAAGAACAAGCTGGCGGCCGTATCCGGCAAGGGCACCGAGGTGGAAGCCGCGTTGCAGGGGCTGCGGGGCGTGAACTCGGTGGCTTTCACGAAGGGCGACCCGGTGGCGCTGGCCAAGGTTTTTGCCAAGTGGGCGAGCGAGAACGCGGCGGAGTTCCAATTCAAGCTGGGCATTGTGGACGGCAAGCTGCTGACGGTGGCCGAGATCAAGGCTCTGGCGACGATGCCGGGCAAGGATGAGCTGTTCTCCAAGCTGCTATTCCTGATCAATGCGCCGGCGCAACGGCTGGCGACGGTGATCAACGCGGCGGGTCACGACCTGGCGGTGGTTCTGGGCCAGGGTGTGGAGAAGGAAAAGTTTGCCAGCGCGGCGTAGCCGCCGCGCAGTTCTCAGTTCTCAGTTGTCAGTTGTCAGTGCGTCTATGCCGGGTTTTTCGGTACTGACAACTGAGAACTGACAACTGTTTTTAAGAGTTTTGGCCGGGAAGCAGGCGGAAAGTGCGCGGGTCTGGCGCNNTTTCTGTTTGGGTTTGCGGCCGTAAGAAAACAATTCAAACGATACTGATTGGAGAAGAAAATGGCGGATTTAGCGCAGTTGGAAGAGCAAATCGTAGCACTGAGCCTGTTGGAAGCGGCGGCTCTGGTGAAGAAGCTGGAAGAGCGGCTGGGGGTTTCGGCGGCGGCGGCGGCTCCGGCAGCGGTGGCGGCGGCGGGCGCGGCGGCTCCGGCGGTCGAAGAGCAGACGGAGTTCCAGGTGATTCTAAAGGACTTCGGCGCGAACAAGATCAGCACCATCAAGGCGGTGCGTGAGGTTACGTCGCTGGGTCTGAAGGAAGCCAAGGACCTGGTGGATGGGGCTCCCAAGGCGATCAAGGAAAGCGCGACCAAGGACGAGGCCGAGGCGATCCGGAAGAAGTTCGAAGGCATCGCGACAATCGAGATCAAGTAGTCACGAGCCAGTGGCCCGGCTGTGAGGCTGGGCCGCTTGCAAGGCTAGCTGGGACGCGCTACAATAATCGTTGCGCGTCTCTCAGGCATATTCCGTTTATTTTAGGGAATGGGGCTGGTTTGGCTGGCGCGTTATGTGGTTGTGGATGGGCACACAAGCGTCCGCAGGCGGGGGCAGAGCCAAGCCCTCGGCGGCGAGGTCCGCTATGTAGTTTAAGTGCCTTAGGGTCAGCGGTTTACTTAGGTGGCAGGCGGAGTACCGTTGACGGGTTGAGTAGCTGGCGAGCGAGCGGCAGAAGCGAGCTTTGGGATCGGCGAGAGCAATGCAAAAGAATTCGGATGGGAGCACAGGCGATGAGCCGCGCTCGTGAGGCATTGTGCCTTGCGGGCATTTTGTGTGTTCCGTCAATGACAGAGTGATTTTTTGAGGAAATATCTGTCCAGGGCGTACCAGAACTGTAAACAGGTTCAATCTTTGCGTTGGCCTCCCAATTGAGGGCAGTCTAGCGCACTTCCCGGATGTGTGGCAATACCCGCGATGCGTTTTTAACCGACATTTCGCAGGAGATGCATGGTTCGGGAATTTCCCCAGTGTAATTGCAGCCTGGCTGCAAGTTGTTGATGGGGTCTTGCGGGGGCGGGGACTGGAGACGAGCAGCGAGCCAGTCTGTTTTTATTGATTTTCTTACCGTAATTAGCGGGCGCCGAAGAGACTCAGGCGCTGGCCCGGCCCAACTTCGGCGCCGGAGCGACGAGCCTCAGGAGTGAACATGCCGAACGAGAAGCGCGCGATACGCAGCCGGCTCGATTTTTCCAAGATTCCAACCGCCACGCAGATACCCAACCTGATTGAAGTGCAGCGGCGCTCCTATGAGCGATTCCTGCAGATGGACAAGCTGCCCAACGAGCGCGACGATTCCGGCTTGCAGTCGGTGTTTGTGTCGGTATTTCCGATATCGGACTTTCGCGGCATCTCGCAATTGGATTTTGTTGATTTTTCGATTGGCAACTGGGAGTGCAAGTGCGGCCACTTGAAGGGGCTGCATCACCTGAGGACGGCCTGCGTGCATTGCGGATCGATGGTGATTACCGATCCGTTTAATCCCGGGGACGTGCTTTGCCAGAAGTGCGGCACATACAACAAGAACATGCCCGACTTCTGCAACAAGTGCGGCGACCCGGTGAGCCTGCAGTTGAAGTACGACCAGCAGGAGTGCGAGGAGCGGGGGATGACCTTCTCGGCGCCGTTGAAGGTGACGGTGCGTCTGACGATTTACGAGAAGGACGCGGAGACAGGCAACAAGAGCATCAAGGACATTAAGGAGCAAGAGGTGTTTTTCGGCGATATTCCGCTGATGACGCCCAACGGCACCTTCATCGTGAACGGCACGGAGAGAGTGATTGTCTCGCAGTTGCACCGGTCGCCGGGTGTGTTTTTTGAGACGGCCAACAATCGCACCTACTTCCTGGGCAAGATCATTCCTTACCGCGGCTCGTGGGTGGAGTTTGAGTACGACCAAAAAAATACTCTCTATGTGCGCATCGACCGCAAGCGCAAATTCCTGGGGACGATCTTCCTGAGGGCGCTGGGGCTGCGTTCGGACGAGGAGATACTCAAGACTTTTTACACGGTGGACAGGGTGCACATTGCCGACGGCAAGCTGCACTGGGCTGTTTCTGAGGAAGGTCACGGCGCCACCCACCTGGTGGGGGCCAAGCCGGCTCATGCTGTGGTGGTGAACGGCGTGGAGATCGCGTTCGCCGGACGCAAGGTCACGCCGCATTCGTTGAAGGCGCTGCGCGCGGCGGCCATTGACCGGATCGAGGTGGAGGCGGCTGAGCTGGACGGGGCGCATACCGCGGCCGACGTGGTGGACCTGAACACCGGCGAAGTGGTGGTGGAGGCCAACGTCGAGCTGACGGCGGACCGGCTGCATAAAATTTTGTCCAGCGGCGCGGCTGTCTTCGAGGTGTTCTTTCCGGAGCGCGACGATGCGGGCAACATCATCGCCAACACGCTGAAGCGCGACACCATCAAAAAACCAGAGGAAGCGCTGATCGAGATCTATCGCAAGCTGCGGCCAGGCGATCCGCCGACGCTGGATACGGCTACGGCGCTGTTTGAAGGCATGTTCTTCGATCCCCGCAAATACGATTTTTCGCGCGTGGGGCGGTTGAAGTTCAACATCAAGCTGTACGAGAGCCAGGACGCCTCCAAGCTGAACCATCGCACGCTGACGCCGGAGGATTTTTACGCGACCATCCGCTACCTGCTCAAGCTGCGCAAGAACATCGGCATGGTGGACGACATCGATCACCTGGGCAACCGCCGCGTAAGAGCGGTGGGCGAACTGATGGAGAATCAGTTCCGCATCGGGCTGGTGCGCATGGAGCGGGCCATCAAGGAAAAGATGAGCG
>PMGP01000241.1 GCA_003156235.1 Acidobacteriaceae bacterium | reverse complement strand
TCCTGTCACAACCACAATCGCGCTATACGGTACCTTCCCGGCATTCGAATCTACGCGGGTGAGCCGCTGTGCGGCTTCATCCCAGAGCAGGCGGGTCTAGGGAACGGAACGCATTGCGCTACGGTTTATACTCTCCGGCGGTCTCGATCTGGAGGGTCTCCTGAACCGGCAGTTTGTCGCTCGACCCACCCGCCAACACACGCACCTGCTCTTTTTCGATACGCCACGCATGGCGCGCNNTGCACGACTTCGTCGCTGGCGCGCGTGCCCGTATTCTTTACTTTCACAGCGACCTGGACCTTGCCGTCGGCGTTCACGCCAGGCGCGCTGAGGCTCAGGCTTTCATACGCAAAGCTGGTGTAGCTGAGGCCGTAACCAAAGGCATAGAGCGGCTTATCCTTCGAGTACATGTAGGTTCGGCCGTGACGGATATCGTAATCCATCATGGGCGACAACTGTGCATCACCTGTGGGCCAGGTCTGGTTCAAGCGGCCGGCCGGCGAGTAGTTACCGAAGAGCACGTCGGCAAGCCCGTGGCCTTCTTCCTCGCTGTTGTGAGTCATGTGCACAATGGCGGGAAGGTTCTGCTGACTCCAGGTAATCGCGTACGGAAAGCTTGAGCGGAGCACTTCTACGGTATGCGGATTGACGGCAAAGATATTCTTTACCAGATCTTCCTGTTCGAGAACGATCGTCTTGCGATCCACGTCTTCTTTGCCATTCGAGGGCACGGGGCACTGGTCCCATCCGGCATTGCATGTAGGATGGTTGCCAACTACGACGATTACCACATCCGCCTTGCGCGCCAGGGTCTGCGCCTCTGCCAAATTGGAGCCATCCGTATAGAATACCTTCGCCCCATTGGCGGCTTCCTTGATGCCCTGCGCGATGCTTACGCTATACGGAGGCGTGCCGCTATACCAATCAAGCAGAACCTCATTGGTCCATGGACCGATCACGGCGATGGTATTGAGCTTCTCGCGATTCAATGGAAGCGTATTGTTGTCGTTTTTGAGCAGAACTATCGACTCATCAGTTGCCTGACGCACGAGTTCACTGCTTGAGGCGCGGTCCCATGGGGGAAGCATGCCGTTGGTCTCGCGCCCGATATTCGCGTAGGGATCGATTCCGTTAGGGTCCATCTCACTCAGCCGAAGATGAAGGCGAATAATATTCTTCAACGAGGCGTCCATGTCGGCTTCAGTCAACAGACCGTCTTTGAGAGCCTTAGTCAGATCGGGCTTGTATTCATCAAGGAATCGATTGATGCCGGCCTTGACCGCAGCAGCGGAGCCGTGTTCTTTGTCAGGGAAGCTCTTGTGATCATTGATGAGCAGACCGAGAGCGCCTCCGTCAGTGCAGATGAGGCCGTCGTTGCCCCATTCCTTGACCATGACTTCTTTAAGGACGGGATGGATCATCATGGGCGTACCATTCCAGGAGTTGTAGGCAGCCATAACGGCGCGGGAGCCACCTTGCTCAAAGCCCATGCGGAACGGGACGGAATAATACTCACGGAAGAGACGCTCGTCGAAATCGGACGAAGTATGGGAGCGGCCATTCTCGTTTTCGTTGGCCAGGAAGTGCTTCATGAGCGAAGCGGCCTGCCAGTGGTTGAGATCAGGTCCCTGCATTCCATGGATGAATGCGACCGCCATGGTGCCGACGAGGTAAGGGTCTTCGCCCATCGACTCCTCTGTGCGGCCCCAGCGCGGATCACGGCTCAGGTCGGTGTTGGGCGCCCGCACCACGATTCCGCCGAAATCGAAGATGGGGTTCTGGTAGTAGTAACGCGCCTCTTCTCCCTCGAGCGCGCCGATCTTGTTCATCAGCGCGGGGTCCCATGTCTCGCCCAAGCCCTTTTCCTGCGGAAAGGTCGTGGTTGGCAAGGGCTGGAGACCGCGCGGCCCCCACAGGCCCGGGCCACCGAGCGCGAGGCCGTGCAGGCCTTCCGCCTCGTCGGAAAACACAAGGTGAAGGCGCGGAATCCGGGGATGGCCATCCATGAGCTCGACCTTTTCATCCAGGGTCAAACGCTTCAGTAGATCGGCAATGCGCTCATCATCACTTAGTTTCGGATCACGGAATGGATAATCCGCCTGTGCGCTTGCTTTGAGCGCCATAAAAGTAATAACTAAAAGGAAAAAGAAAAGCAATTTTCTGCATCTGCTTTGCCGCATAGACACCATCCTTACTGCTGCCACCAAACGCAGCGGTTCTATTCCACAAGATCGACTTGATAAGGGCCGAGTTTCATTTCGCCAGAGTAGGACTGGCGCGAGAGGACTCCATGCACTTTCATGCCAACTGCGACGTCCTTCTCTTCGTCCGTCGTATTCACATAGAGCGTGCGTCCATCGATCACCCGCGCGTAGACACCTTCCGGTGTTTTTGGACCAGGTTGTATTCCCAACGGCTCATAGAGGCTACGGACAATCGGTCCGATAAGCGAGGATTGCGCGGGAGCCGCGAGGTAGATAGCCTGCCCCTTGCCGTATCTGTTCACCGTAACTGCGGGAGGATGACCGGGGATGTTCGAAAATGTCGCCAGCGTTTGTGCAGTCTGCGGTTCCAGTACCTCGTAGTAGCGGATGCTCGCCTTCGCTGTTTGGCCCCCCAGTTCGAATTCCGGCATGTAAGCAGGCGAATAGAACTGCGAAGTTCGCAGTCCGAACACGTCGCTTAACCTTCCCGGCAATGGAGTGTCGAACCACTGCCCATGCTCATCGACTTTGGCGGAGAATGCCGTCATCAAGACTGTTCCTCCACCGCTCACATAATCCCGAAGNNTCGTGTCCGATGTTGATGATGGCCGTGTCGATATTCTCGCGGAAGAACGGCTCGAAAGCTCCTTGTACCTGCTCCGTATAGGAAGGCTTGAAGTATTGAAGCGTCGTATTGGACGGACCATTCGGGTGTGAATCGACAAAAGAATCGAAGGAATAGGCAATGGCGACTTCAGGATGCGTGTAGCGTGGAAATCCATATTTCGAAAGCTGTTGGAAGTCGGCAGCGATACGTGCAAATTCGTCCACCTTCCACGAGGGTCTGCCGTCATGATCGAGCAGGCCAAAAAGCGCTTGTTCCTCGCCGCCAAGGTGGCTATTGAACGTCCAAGCAAGAATCCCTTGCGCGCCTATCATGAGTCCCAGGTTGGCGTACATGCGACTCCGGCCGGGAACTCCGTAGTAACCTCCGCCTCCCGCCACAAACTCGTTGAACCACATGGGCGTCGCCAAATCCCCTTTGGTCATCAGCGCACCAAGCGTACCGCTAACGGGATCACTCGGGTAAAAGCCTTCCGCCCCATAGGACACATAGGACTTATAGGTGCTGAGATAATCGAAGCCGCGCCGTGGAGCGGTATCCCAGAGATTCGAGATCGCCGGGGTATCTGGCATATTGCGACGGCGAATCGCATCAAGTTCATCGAGGCGCGCCACGGAGACATCGGACCAGTAGCGATGCAGATCCAGATAGCGTTCGGACGGTCCGGGCCCTTCCGCCAGCGGCAAGTCTACGTCCTCGAAGCTATTGAGCCGGCGCGACCACCGCTGAGTGGCCCAGGCTTTATTAAGCTCTTCAATGGCGCGATATTTCATCTTCAGCCAGGTGATGAACCTCTGCCGGTCGGCTTCCGAATACGACATGAAGCCGTTCCCGATTTCATTGTCATAGCCGATAGCAATGACCGCGGGATGATGCGCATAGCGCTTCGTCAATGCGTCCGCGAGAATTCCGGCCTCGCGCGCGTAATCCGGATCGCCAATATCATCCATATAGCGCTCCGCCGGGGGAAGGCGCGTGCCGTTCTGGGTAACGAGATCGACGCCAGGGTACGCGCGATGCAGCCAGATGGGCGCGGGTGTGCCCGGAATGTCGAGGATCACCCTAATCCCGTTGGCCTGCATCTTGTCCATAATCTTGTCAAACCACGCTAAGTCAAATTTCCCTTGCGACGGCTCGAATGAATCCCAAGATAGATCTCCCATGCGCACAACATTGAACCCGGCGCGCTTCATGATCGCAATGTCGCTATCAATCTGCTCAGGTGTGCGATCGATAGGCTGATAACAAGTCCCCACAAAGAGCTGCCCAGGCCCTGGCCAGTTTGGGTGCGCAGTAGCATTCTGAAGAATGAGCCGGGGTGAAACTTGTTGCGATTGGGCGTAGTGGGATGCCAAAGAAAAGATCGTAAGGAGGCCAAGGGTCAAGAATAGGAACTGTCGCAGCACCGAGCTGAACATTGGGTTGCACTTCCCTCTAAGAAACACACAGGTAAAATCGATGCGAACTTGATAGCCACGCAGCACCTCATCGCACTTAGGCAGGCGATTTCGTGCCTTGGAATCAGAATAGAAAAGGCCTTCTGGGCCGTGCAGGAGAAAGAAATGGCCGGGTCCTTTTGAAAAAAGGGCCCGGCCATTCTCATTACCAGGTTAACTTACCTGATAGTTGGAGATACCGCGGTTCGTTGGACGGCCCATCGGGTCCCTTCCTAATGGTTCCGAAGTTGATGCTGGTAGGGTCGTTATTGTAACTGTTGTCCCAATTCGCGTGATTGAATGCATTGAGGAAATCGACACGAATTTGCAGCTTCGCCTGATCCCCGAGGTAAATCCTGGAGGCCTCGGGAATGCTGAA
>PMGP01000185.1:7522-18495 GCA_003156235.1 Acidobacteriaceae bacterium | reverse complement strand
ACTTCTCAGCGCCCGTGGCCCATGCCCAGGCTGATCTAGGCTCGGTCACCGGAATCGTGACAGACGTTACCGGGGCGGTCGTACCCAATGCCCAGGTCAAGGTGACCAATCTTGCCACAGGTTCGGTACGCGTTGCGACGACCAACGGCGCGGGCGAATACGCCATCACCCAGCTACTGCCGGCCACCTACTCGCTGACGGTTTCGGCGCAGGGCTTCGCCCCCGCCAAGAAGGACGTCTCGGTGACGGTAGGATCGCAGAACACGGCCAACATCAAGCTGGCTGTTTCTGGCGGCGTAACCGTGGTGAACGTGACGGCGGACGACTTTGCCGGCGTGCAACTGGAGAAGGCCGAGGTTTCGGCGGTTATTGAGACCAGCGCGATTCAAACCCTACCCACACTGGACCGCAACCCCTACAGCTTGGTCGCCTTCTCCGGCAACCTGTCGGCTGACCCGACGGCACAATCACGCGGCGTTGGTTTTAACATCTCTGGCGCTCGCAGCTCCTCAGTGGACATTCTTCTGGACGGCGTGGAAAACACCGATGTGTATGCCGTTGGCGTAGGCCAGACGGTTCCGATGGACGCCNNAACTCCGGCGCGGAGTACGGTCGCGGCTCCGGCGCGGTGAACGTTTCCACCAAGTCGGGCACCAACGGCCTGCACGGCTCGGTGTACGAGTTCAACCGCATCTCGACGCTGGCCTCGGACGGCTTCAACAACAACTACATTCACTTCATGAATCCGAGCGTTACAGCCAAGCCACGGTATACACACAACCAATACGGCTACTCGGTGGGCGGCCCGGTCAAGAAGGACAAGATCTTCTTCTTCTCCTCGACGGAGTGGACAAAGATCCGCAGCATGCAGAACGTTTCGGCCACAGTTCCGACCCCACAGCTGATCGCCATGTCCTCTACGAACATGCAGTCCTTCTTTACAGCCAACGGCGTACTGGCCCATCCTATCAACGGCGCGACTTACACGGGCGCATCGACGGCCGTACAGAACATATTTTCGTCCGATGTCGCCTACCTTGCCGCCAACGGCTTCCCGAATATCAATACCACCCCGCTGTTCGGCGAAGCCATCTATTCTTATCCTGGCGACTCGGGCGGAGGAACGCCAGTAGACCAGTGGATCAGCTTCAACCGAGCGGACATCACTCTGAGCCAGAAGACCTCGATGTTTGTCCGCTACATCCAGCAAAGCCAGATCAATCCGATCGGCTCAAACTCCAACAGCCCATACACCGGGTATGATACAGAAAACACGCAGATGAATCACGGCATTGAAGTCTCGTTGAGCAGGGCATTCACGTCCAGCCTGGCCTCAGTCACCAAGCTGATGGGCTCGCGCTTCAACAACGGTGAGCCACTGGGCACGAAACCGGTCAGCCCCACGCTTTACGTCAATTCCGGCAACCCCGTGACCCTGGGCAACGGCCTTATCAACTTCCCCGGCTACCTTCAGACCTCTCCGGGCAACGCGCTACCCTTCGGCGGCCCGCAGAACTACATTGAGGCTGCCGAAGACGTGGCCTGGACGAAGGGCAAGCACCAGTTCACCTTCGGCGGCACCTTCCTGAACCTCAAGGACAACCGCACCTTCGGTGCCTATCAGAACGCCGTCGACGGACTAGTGAATAGCTCCTCAGGCACTACCAGCGGCCTTAAGAACTTCGTCAGCGGCAATCTTGGGTTCCTGGAAGTGGCCGTTGACCCGCAAGGCGCATATCCATGCTACCGGAATGCGGTTGGCGTCTATCAGCAGACTGCTGCCTGCACGATTAATCTGCCGGTTTCATCGCCCAACTTCTCGCGTTCCAACCGTTACCAGGACTACGGATTTTATGCCAACGATTCCTACAAGGTTACGCCGAAGCTTACGGTAAATCTGGGCGTTCGCTGGGAGATTTACGGACCGCAGCACTCACAGAAGCCCGCTTATGACGCGAACTTCTTCCCGGATTACACGCAGACCAACCCCTGGGACCAGATTCGCAACGGCCAGGTGCTGACCAGAGTAAACGCTCCGAATGGGAGAATGTGGAACCTGAACATGAAGCAGTTCGCGCCCAAGTTCGGCTTTGCATGGGATCCGTTCGGCAATGGCAAGACCAGCATCCGCGGCGGCTACAGCATGAGCTACGAGCGCAACTTTGGCAACGTGACCTTCAACGTCATCCAAAATCCACCAAACTACGCCGTGCTTAGTTTTACAAAGGCAGATAATGGAGGCGTAGCCATTCCTATCAGCAACAATAACTTTGCCCAATTCGGAACCGGGACCGGAAAAAAGTTACTACCCAACGTGACGCTGCGCGCCGTCGACCCCAGGATCAAACCGGCCTACGCGAACAACTGGAGCCTCTCGTTTGAGCGGCAGGTAGCGACAGGCACGACAGCGAGCGTGTCGTATGTGGGTACGCGCGGCATCCACAACTACTCCATCTCCAACCTCAACCGCTCCTTCGACGGCGCAGTCTACGAGGGAGACCCGATTGTGACGACAACTGACCCGACGAACGCGATATATGGCACAAACGCGAACGAGTTTAGCTCAACCGCCAACCATACCAACTACCAGTACGGGAGCGTCAACTGGCGCGGCGCGGACGGCGACAGCTACTACCACGGCTTCACGGCAGAGTTGCGCAGCGCGGACCTGCACCAGACTGGCCTGAATGTGCGCGCCGACTATACGTGGTCGCACTCGATAGACAACACCAGCTCCGCCTTCAGCGATAGCGGCAATACCGGCGCCGGAGGACTGGTTCTTGGTTACACCGATCCGTGGAACCACAGACTGGATCGCGGCAGCTCGGACTTCGACCAACGGCAGCGCGGACTCGTTACCATAGCCTGGACGATCCCTTATGCCAACCACTTGACCGGCGCAAGCAAGATTCTGCTGGACAACTGGACGCTCGCCGACACGTTTGACGCGCAGACCGGAACTCCGTTCACCGAGTTCGATTGCTCATACGGTAATACCGTCTGCCCGCGCGCCAGCTTCGTCACTGATCCGCCGAGGAAGAAGGTTCGTGGGCTGAAGGATATGAGTACAACCTACGGCGCGAACACCTACTCCTACATGACGCTGCCGAAGTTCTGGGATCCCAACGGCGATACGACAGACTACCCGCTGGGCGTTCTGACCACCAACTACAGTGAGCAGCTCAATCCTGTTGTCGATGCCTACACTCTGATTCCGAACGTGGGCGGGTACGACTCAGGTAGCGACTCGCCAATCTGCAGCGCTATCCACGGCGTGGGTTGCCATCTGAACCCCGGCATGGACAACCGCAACCAGTTCCATGGCCCGGGCACCTGGCATGACAACCTCGGCATCGTGAAGGACTTCAAGATTCACGGGCGCTATGATTTGCAGTTGAAGGGCGAGTTCATCAACGTGTTCAATCACGCCAACACCTACCTGAACCTTGGCGGCGCCAACGACGTATCCAGCTACACGGAAGTTCTGGCCTACAAGGGCGGGCTCGGCACCAACCGCAACACGGAACTCTCTCTCCACCTGTCGTTCTAACTTCAGTTGCAGAGAAATAAGAAAGGCCGCGGCGCAAGCCGCGGCCTTTTTGCGTGTGGGTGTGTGAGTGTGGAGCGCGAGCAGCTAACGGGAATTTTCAATATAGCTGGAATATCAGCCTGGTGCTATCCCACCCACTTCGCAACGAACGCGAAATGGATGGGGCACGGGGCATTACAGAAACAATGAAATATACTAGCGATTCTTCTTTTTGGGAGTGAGCTTGCGGGGAGTGGTCTTTTTGGCTGCGGATTTCTTTGCGGGAGCCTTCTTGAGCGCGGTCTTCTTTACCTTCTTGCCGGCGACGTTCTTCTTGGCTACGGTCTTTTTCGCGACGGACTTGGCGGATTTGGATTTGACAACGGTTTTCTTGGCGGCATTTTTCGCCACTTTCTTTGGAGCCGGCGCGGGATTGGCCGCGGATTTCTTTGTGGGCTTGGTTGGCTTGAGTTTGGCGACGGACTTCTTTGCCGCCCTCTTCGACCTAGGGGCGAGACTTGGCTTTGCGGCGGCCTTCTTTGCTGGCTTATTCGGTATAGGCGCTTGCTTTGCGGCTGCGGGTTTGAGCTTGGCTGAGGATTTGCCGCGGGCGGCGAGGGTCTTGGCGGCCAGTTCGGCTTTCAGCTCGGCGTCGAATTCGGCCGGGGTGAGGGGGCGGGCGGATTTGCGCAGGCGTTCGATGTCGTAGAAGGCGCGACGGTCGGCGAGGAAGACGTGGACGACAAAGTCCACGTAGTCGAGGAGAATCCATTGGCCCTGGCGGCGTCCCTCGACGGAGTTGGGGAAGACGCCAAACTCCTTTTTGAGGCGGTCTTCGATCTCGTCGGCGATGGCGATGGCCTGGCGGTCGTTGGAGGCCGAGGTGATGAGGAAGAAGTCTGAGAGGCCGGAGTCGATGGGGTCCAGCTCGAGGATGCGGGTGTCGAGGCCTTTTTTGTCTTCACAGACCGCGGCGGCGGCCTGGACGTAGATGCGGGTTTGCTGCTTGGTTTCTGTCGTCATTCGAGGTGATTTGATCTCCGAGTTCATCGTAGCCCTTCAGGGGGGCTGGGGCAAGTCAGCGATAGAGGTTGTGGGCGCGAATGTACTCCAAAACGGGAGGGGGAAGCAGGGCAGGTTGCAAAGTTTGGGCAGCGGTGGAGGGCTGCGTCTGGTTGTGAATCTGGTCACGAATCTGGGAGGCGCTGATGTCGATCTGCAGGCCGGGAAGCAGATAGAAGGGGGATTGCCGGCCTGCGGGATTGCGGAGGATGTAGCGGCGTAACTCAACCTCTGACGCGACCGATTCCGTCTGCGGCGCGAACTCTAACGTCACGCCTCTGGGGAGGGCGGAATCAAGGATGTCCAGCGGCTCGCCCGGGCGGGAGCCGACGATGAGGGGAGCGACAAAGGGGATCTCGGCAGCGCGATGCCAGCGGCGGAAGGCGGCGAAGGAGTCGGCGCCCATGAGGCAAAAGAGGACGCTTTCCGGCGGCAACTGGGCGCGCAGGGCGATGAGGGTCTCGAGAGTGTAGTTGGGGGCACCCGTTGATTTGGGGGCATCGGCCAGGGAGAGAGCAAAACCGGGCTCGTCGGCAATGGCCAGCCGGGTCATGGCCAGGCGGTCTTCAAAGCAGGCTGTGGGACCCTGCGGCTTGAGCGGCTGCGTGCCCACCGGCGCAAAGAGCACGGTGCCCAGGCCAAGCGCTGCGCGGGCTGCGCGCGCCACACCGAGATGGCCGAGATGTGGCGGGTCAAAAGTTCCACCAAAAAAGGCTACGCGGCTGCCGCCGGAGATGGTGCTGAGCGGGTCGCCGCTGGATTGCTGGCCCATGTGTCCATGTTAGTCTCCGCGGGCCGCTCTGGTAGCATCGAAATCAATGCGCTATTTGATTGCAATTCTGGCTCTGGCCGGCGTGGTGGTTTCCGCACTGGCGTTGCATGTTCACTACTGCACCGACACCCAGCCCTGCTCGATCAACGAGAAGTGGGATTGCGGGATCGTGAACCACAGTCCGTATGCCGAGATCGAGGGCGTTCCCGTATCGGTGATCGGGATTGCGGGCTACCTGGCACTGGCGGGGCTGGCCTTCTGGCGGCAGCGGGCGCTGGTGTTTTTAGCCGCGCTTGTAGGACTCGGCTTTGCGCTGCGGCTTACCTTTATAGAAGAGTATGTTTTGCAGGTGTGGTGCCTGTATTGCGTGATCTCGCAGGTGGTGATCGCGGTGATTACGTTGCTGGGACTGGGCTGGGTGACGGCGGAGTATCTTGTGCTGAAGCGAGCTTGCAAGCAGGCCGACTGAGCGGCGCAGATTAGCTTTGTGGACTCTTGGGTCTCAGAGGGCCACGGGAGCTTATGAGGGATAATCGAGACGTGGGCTCCCCGCCCGCTTCCTCGTTAACGCAGTTAATTGTACTTGACGGGAATCAGGCGGCGAGCGTAGCGTAACTCTGATGTCCAACTCACTATCTTTGGAGCTACGCATGAAAAAATCTACGCTTTTGTTTGTTGTCGGTGCTACCTTGCTTCTCACCTCGGCCTTGGGCTGTGACGCCATCAAGGACGACCTTTCCCAGTACAGCAAAACCGCAGTTCCCGTGTACAACAGTTACAGCGAAAAGTTCGCCGCAAAACTGGATGAAGCCAGCAAAACCTCCAGTCCAGAAGAGTTTTTGGCAAAAAACAAAGAGGGAATTGCGCTACTTGATGAATTCCGCGGCAAGATGGAAGCGTTCAAGCCCGAAACCAAGGAAGTGCAGGATCTCAATCAGAGCTGCATCGCAGCCCTCACGAGCATGGAAGAGGGTTCCAAGCAACTGGGAGAAGCCATCGAAAAGCATGATCATGCGCTTGCCCAGGCGGCCCAGGCCAAGATCAGTGACGCCGCGAAAGCCGATGAAAAATTCCGCGCCGACCTCACGGCCTTGGAAGAAAAACACCATGTCCAGGTCAAACCTTAATCACCGCTCAGGAACCATCAGGCAATCTACAGACGTACGACTTGACGCCTGAGGTGTGCCCACCTCAATTACGCTTGGTCGTCGGCAGCAACCAGCAATAACAGCCCCACTTACGAGAGGAATCATGAGCATAGAAGAAGTTTGGCAAGCCTATTCTCAGTCGACGAAAGGAGAAATCATCTCCTCCAGTATTCTGAGAAACGGTGTCGATCAACGTGTAATTTCTCCCCTTGGCCCTTGGAAGGTGGCCCTTGACACCGTAACGATGTATAACCCCTCTGTCCGCACCAGGACTTGCATGAAGCTGCCCTTTTTCAACCCCACAGGTTTGCAATTCTCACTGCAGCAGAATGACCTTGCCGCAAAATTCAAGGCGCTTTTCGGGAAGAAGCCGATTCTCACGGGGACGTCAGCGTTCGATAAGAAATTCGCCATCACGGGCAGCGATCCGGGAAAAATCCGGGAGATATTCTCTGACCCGGCGATTCAGGAACTTGTGGGGCGCCAACCCTATATCACATTCGAGATCAGCCGGCACCAGACGCCTGAAGAGTTTACCGGCAAGCTGCCGGCGGGTGTCAGCATGCTCTGCTACTACGAATTGTCCCGGAAAATCAAAGATGTAGAGCGATTGAAGAACCTTTTCGAGCTGCTGAAGTCAGTGATTACGCGGATGCAAACGCTTGGATTGGTGGGGGATGGGGCTCCGGATGTGGAGTTCTGACCGTGCCTTCGGTAGAGGGCTCATGTCTGAGTAGATGATTATGGGCGCCCGAAGTCCGAGAAACTGTAAAAAGCAGCAGTTATAGCTACCCCAGGTTAGGCGCGATGAGACTGCGCCGAACCTGGGGTACCCACCGCGCCTGGGACGCACGCTTGTCTTGCGCTGCTAAAATTGTCCTATACTCATGCTGAAAAAGAAATATGCGCGCTGGATGTACCGGTGGGAGACTGCGCTGACAACGCGCGACGAGAATCGTGTGGTGCGGCCGCTGGAGTGGGGCTTCGAGTGGGTTGAGCCGTTTCTGCGCGAGCATGGCTATGCGGAGGCAATGCCGGGGCCGGAGATCGTGGCTGACCCAGCGCTGGCCGAGGCCGCCATGATGCGTATTAATCAGTTTCTGATTCGCCACAGCGACGATTTCTTCAGCTACAAGCGGCCCACTGATTTTCGGCTGGAAGAGCGTCACCCGGAGTTGTTTCCCACCAATGTGCGCCCGGAGACGCTGGCCCAGGATGCAGCTCTGAAGCAGCAAGCCGCGGAAGGAAAAATACCGAGAGCGCAATTTCTGCGCTTCACCTCGCCGGAGCGGACGCCTTATCCGGAGAATAATCTGGTGAATGCGCGCTGGTATCCTGCGCCGGAACACAAAGACCCCAAGCGACCCAAGCAGGCCATTGTGGTGATGCCGCAATGGAATGCGGACGCCTTCAGCCACAACTCGCTGTGCACCATCTTCAACAAGATGGGGATCTCGGCGCTGCGGCTCTCCAAGCCGTACCACGACATTCGCCGGCCAGAGGAGCTGGAGCGCTCGGATTACGCGGTGAGCTCGAACATCGGGCGCACGATTTCGGCGTGCCGGCAGGCGGTGGTGGATATTCGCTGCTGCCTGGACTGGCTGGAGGAGCAGGGCTACGAGCACTTCGGCGTGCTGGGCACCAGCCTGGGTTCCTGCTACGCCTTCCTGGCCAGCGCGCACGACAAGCGGCTCAGGGTGAATGCCTTCAACCATGCGTCCACAGCATTTGGAGACGTGACTTGGGCAGGGCAGAGCACACGACACGTGAAGCAGGCGCTGGAAGAGGCGGGGCTTAATCAGGAACGGGTGCGGGCGCTGTGGGCAGCCGTGAGTCCATGCAGCTACTACGACAAGATCATGCGCGCAGAGGTGGATGGAGCGAAAAAAAAGGTTCTGCTGATCTATGCGAACTACGATCTGACTTTTCCGCTGGAGTACTCTCTTCAGGTGCTGGAGGCCTTCAAGCGCATCGGGCTGAACTTCGAGCCGCGCGTGCTGCCCTGCGGCCACTACACCACCGGAGAAACGCCTTATAAATTCATCGACGGATGGTACATGGGGTCGTTTGTATACAGGGCATATAAGGCGCTGAGAAAAGCAGGAAATAGGGAGTAGGGAGTAGGGAATAGAAAAACCCCGCTGGCGCGGAAAGCCCATACTCATTGAACTCAAACATCCTTTAACGCACCTCACTGAGGTCGAGTCGCAGGAGCTTTGCGGGGTCCAGGTATGCGCCCTGCCAGCGGACGGCCCAGTGGAGATGCGGGCCGGTGACGCGGCCGGTGGCGCCGCTCAAGCCCAGCCGATCGCCGCGCTCGACATGCTGGCCGACGCGCACGTTAATCCGGCTCAGATGCATGGAAAGCGTGTACAGCCCCAGGCCGTGATCGATGACCACGCAGTTGCCCGCGTAGTAGAGCGGCTGAGCCAGCACCACAACGCCGCCATTGCCGGCTCGCACGGGCGTTCCCGGCGCGGCGCGAAAATCCAGTCCCTTGTGATTGCTGGCCAGCTTGCCGTTGAAGATGCGGCGTGTGCCGAATCGCTCGGATTGCGGCGAGGCCACGGGTGCGCG
The DNA here is from genome assembly GCA_003156235.1 of Acidobacteriaceae bacterium. Taxonomy (GTDB): domain Bacteria; phylum Acidobacteriota; class Terriglobia; order Terriglobales; family Acidobacteriaceae; genus Telmatobacter. The sequence continues at coordinate 9,407 of PMGP01000185.1, read as the reverse complement.
GAAGTTACCTTTCCACAGCGGTTCCGGCGTGCTGGAGGCATAGGCTTTTTCAGTAAGCAACTGGTCGGCAGCGATTTGTTTGAGCGCCTCGGGACCGGGCTGGACGTACTCCGGAGCAACGGTGAGCACGCTGGTGGGGTAGTGTGCGGGATGAACCCGGATGGTGCGGCTCAGGGAGTGCGTGCCGCCTTTTGCGTCATGGATCGTTATCTCTAATTCAGACGGCCCGACGGGAGCTTCGACATCGACGCCAGCCAGCGCAAACCACCCATGGCCGTCGAGCCCGCGAAAAAACTCCAGCTTGCGGTCCAGCCACTGGCCATCGACGGCGGCGGCATTGGGCGCGACCACGCGAAGCAGCTCCGGGGAGCCGGCTACAACCACCGCGGGAGTCAACGAGACGGCGGGAGATTGGGCGCGAACCGCGGCCAGCGCGAAAGCCAACAGGCAAAGGAGAGAGAGTGGTCCCTTGATTGTCCTGAGAAATGGAGAAAATCGCATCTTCTTCAGCATACGTGTTCGATTAAGAGCCTGTCCAAAAACTATTCTTTGAAGGGTACGGGCTTCAGCCCGTACATAGATAGTCGATTTTAATTTCCGGCTTTAGCCGCTGAGGGAATGCAAACAGCCGAAAAAGCATCCCTCAGGGGCTAAAGCCCATAGCTATTTCTGCCTTTGACGTACGGGCTAAAGCCCGTACCCTTCACCCAAAGCCGAGTTATTGGACAGGTTCTAAGGCGGCGGAACGCCTGTTATTCGGTTATCGCAGGACGCGGATGCGCGGCAATCCACGCGGCCACGCGATCCTGGACTACTTCAAGTTGATCAGCGGTGATGTGGGTTCCGATCAACTGGCGGCTGGCGGCGTACTTCTCCTGATTCGGCCCCTTGACGGACGCGGCCAGATCAAGCCAGTAGTAAGCCTCCACGTCGTCGCGCGGAACGCCCTGGCCGATGGAGTAGAGCACGCCGAGAGTAGCTTGCGCGGTCACGTCTCCCTGCTCGGCGGCTTTGCGATACCACTCGGCGGCCTGCGACATGTCGCGGGAAAAGCCTTTGCCGCCGTCGCGATAGAGCGCGGCGAGATGCATCTGGCCGGCAATGGAGCCATGATCGGCCGCCTTGCGATACCACGCGATGGCCTGCTTATAGTACTCGGCTGATTGTATGGGGTTGTGTGGAACCGCGTCCCCCGCCGTACGGGCGTTGTCTCCCAACTGCACCTGGGCGGCCGCGTCGCCGGCGCTGGCTTTGGACAGAAGGGCCGGATCGATGGCTGGGGTCTGCGCACTTGACGACAGCAGTGCCGACGCAACGATCATGATCAGGACCATTTGATTCCGGTACGTTCTCATAGCCGCCTCGAACAATTAACGAAAACGATAGCAGATTTCTGCTGATTGGGTTCCCCGATTATGCGGCAATGGCCGAAGTAAAACCAGCCGCGGAACTCCGGCCTCATCTCAAGCCACAAATGGGCTTACTCTTCCGGCACGGCAGCGGGGCCGGTAAAAGGAAGCGAAGAAGTGTAACAGTGAAAGAATTTTAAGGGCATAAACAACTCTGCCGTCTCATGAAGATGACGGCAGGGTTGGAGCATGATCTGGGAAGATACGCGTGCTCAATGATTACTCTGAACTTACCGTAAGTCTAATGTCTGGTCTAACTTGACCATTGATAATAATGTTCTTAAAGTCTTCTCATAAAGGCTATGGCGTTTCGCATGAGGAAAAGGAGAGAGTGTATCGCATGAGGGAAAGGAGATAGAATTTCATCATGACTGATCGCATGACTTTGACCCTTTCCCAGGCCGACCCGGAAGTTGCCGCAGCCCTTGCCCAGGAAACCCTCCGCCAGCACGAAGGGCTGGAGATGATTGCCAGCG
>PMGP01000185.1:0-7499 GCA_003156235.1 Acidobacteriaceae bacterium | reverse complement strand
GTGGTGGAGAACCTGGCGCGGGAGCGGGCCAAGCAGATCTTCGGCGCCGAGCACGTTAACGTGCAACCACACTCCGGCTCGCAGGCCAACGCCGCGGCCTATGCAGCGGTCTTGCAGACGGGCGACACGATTTTGGGGCTGGACCTATCGCACGGCGGCCACCTGACGCACGGGCACAAGTTGAGTTTCAGCGGGAAGCTGTATCGGCCCACGTTTTATGGTGTGCGCAAAGACACGGAGCTGATCGACTACGACGAGCTGGAGTCCATCGCCCTGCGCGAGAAGCCGAAGGTGATCATCGGCGGCGGCAGCGCCTATCCGCGACTGTGGGATTTCGCGCGCATGCGGCAGATTGCCGACAAGGTGGGAGCGACGTACATCTTCGACATGGCGCACATTGCAGGGCTGGTGGCGGGCGGGGTGCATCCCTCGCCGGTGCCGCATGCGCAGATTACGACGACCACCACTCACAAGACGCTGCGCGGGCCGCGCTCGGGACTGATTCTCTGCGGTCAGGCGCTGGCCGCGGCGGTGGACAAGGCGGTCTTTCCCGGCCAGCAGGGCGGCCCGCTGGTGCACATTGTGGCTGCCAAGGCGGTGGCGCTGGGCGAGGCGCTGCGGCCGGAGTTCAAGAGCTATGCGGCGCAGATTGTGGCCAATGCCAAGGTGCTGGCGCAGGCGCTCAAAGAGGCCGGCTACCGCATCGTTTCCGGCGGGACCGATAATCACCTGATGCTGGTGGATGTCTTCCAGAAGGGCATTCTGGGTTCCGAGGCGGAGTTGGCGCTGGGCAAAGCGGGAATTACGGTGAACAAGAATACGATTCCATACGACACCAATCCTCCACTCAAGGCTTCGGGGATTCGCATCGGCACGCCGGCGCTGACGACACGCGGGATGAAGGAGGCGGAGATGGTGGTGATTGCCGCATGGATCGCCAAAGCTCTGGAGCAGCGCAACGACGAAGCGGCTCTGGAAAAGATTCGCAAAGAAGTCGCCGAGATGGCCAACCGCTTCCCGCTGTATGCGTGGCGGCGTTCGTAAGACACGCGAATTATCTCAATGCGCAACTTGCGAGAATGAGCCGGGTTGTATTTAATGTTGTTGGAGATGACCCGCCAAGGAAAAGGGCGGCGGAGATTCGCTGTTCTACCCTGGGGCCTCCGGAGGAATCGATGAAGACCATTCAGATAGCATTGGCTGCGTTGCTGGTTCTTACCGTTCCAGCGTTCGCTCAGCATCAGGGAGAGCAGTCCCATCCATCGGGCGGAGGGGGACATCAGGCGATTCCGTCGCACGGGCCCAAGGCGTTCACCGGCACACCCCATGCGGCCGAGCCTAAGCGCAACTTCAGCGACCAGGCTGGCCACCCCAACGCACCGCACGTGGATGGCAAGACCTGGGTTGGCCACGACACCGGCAGCGGCGATGCAAACTATCATCTTGATCACCCCTTCGCGCATGGCCGCTTTACGGGCGGCTTTGGACGCGGGAACGTATGGCGTTTGGGCGGAGGCGGCCCCGCCCGGTTCTGGTTCAATGGCTGGTACTGGGATGTTGCGGCCTTTGACGTTGCCTTCTGCGACGGCTGGCTGTGGGAGTCCGACCCCATCGTGATCTACGAGGACCCGGACCATGAAGGCTGGTACCTGGCTTACAACGTGCGCCTCGGCACTTATGTGCATGTGGAGTATCTGGGAACGTAAGCGAACCGTAAAACTTGAAGTGATTTGCGCAATGAGGGGATAGGCCGCAGGACCTGTCCCCTTTGTATTTATTCTGGAAACCTACGCGGCAGGCGATAGAATAGGTTTGCCGCGAGGAGTTGATTCCGCGGGGACTAAAGTCCACGATGCTAGTGCGTGGTTTATGTACGGGCTAAAGCCTATACCCTTCACTAATACCCGGCGATGGCTCCATCCAATTTCAAATGCTGAGGCTCTGAAATGAAGCGTCTGCCTGTTTGCTTGCCCGCACACATGAATGTACGGATGGCCCGCAATATTGCTCTTGCCGCAATTGCCGCCGCGCTGCTTAGCATCACGGCTTCCTGGGCTGCGCCTGCTCCCGCACCGATCATCCTGACTGGCGCGGATCGCCGGCCGGCTATCTCGCTCAATGGCGAATGGGCGGCCATCGTTGACCCTTACTTTTCGGGACTCGTGGGCTTTCATGGCGGAGAGAACAAGGACGGCTATTTTCTCAACCGCAAGGCTCAGCCCGGCGATGAGTTCCCTACCCAGTACGATTTTTCCAAGGCGTCCACGCTGAAAGTTCCCGGCGACTGGAATATGCAGCGCAGGTCGCTTTATTACTATGAGGGGCCCATCTGGTACGAGAAGGATTTCACTTACCAGCCCAAAGAGCATACGCGGGTCTTTCTGCATGTGGGCGCGGCCAACTATAAGTCGTGGTTCTGGGTGAACGGCGTGAAGGTTTGCGAGCACGAGGGAGGGTACACCAGCTTCAATTGCGAAGTTACGGCGGCGGTTCATGCGGGAAGTAACTTTGTGGTAGCAGCCGTGGATAATACGCGCCACGACGACGGCGTGCCCACGCTGCAGACCGATTGGTGGAATTATGGCGGGCTGACGCGCGAGGTGTCGCTGATCGAGGTTCCGGAGACATTTATCGATCAGTACGATGTGCATCTGAGCCGCACGGAAGACTCGGTGATTGAAGGTTGGGTACATCTTGATGGTCCGTTGACTGCGATGATGTCCGAAACGAAGGTGGAGGTGGAGATTCCAGAATTGAAAGCCAAGATTTCGACAAGTTTAGAAAAAATTGGCGGGGTGTACTTTCATGGAAAGGTTGAAGGATTGCAGCGCTGGTCTCCAGAAGACCCAAAACTTTACAAAGTGATTCTGCGGTTCGGTAATGATTCAATCGAAGAAGAAATCGGCTTTCGCACGGTGGAAGTGCGCGGGACAGAAATCCTGCTGAATGGCAAGCCGATCTTTCTGCGCGGCATTTCGATTCATGCCGAAGCGCCCTACCGCACAGGACGGGCTTACTCGGATAAGGACGCGGAGACGCTGCTAGGCTGGGCGAAAGAGTTGGGCTGCAACTTTGTGCGGCTGGCACACTATCCGCACGATGAGACCATGCTGAGAGCGGCGGACCGGATGGGGTTGCTGGTGTGGTCGGAGAATCCGGTTTATTGGGCATTGCAGTTTGACAATCCCAAGGTGCTGGATAAGGCTGAGCAGCAGTTGGACGAAGAGATCGGGACCTCGCGCAATCACGCGGCGATCATATTGTGGTCGATGGCCAACGAAACTCCCAACACGGAAGCGCGCACGAAATTCATTACAGCCGAGGCGGCCCATGCGCGGGAACTTGACCCCACGCGGCTGATTACCGCGGCGCTGCTGGTGAAGGCCGAGGGCCACACAATGATCGTCGATGATCCGCTGGGCAAAGCGCTGGATGTGATCGGAACCAACGAATATATTGGTTGGTATCTCGAGCACCCGGAGACAGCCGACATAACCCAGTGGCGCGTTGAATATCAAAAGCCGATGATCATGAGCGAATTGGGCGGCGACGCCAAAGCCGGGTTGCATGGCGGGGAAAACGATCGCTGGACAGAGGAGTATCAGGCGAATATCTTCCGGCATCAACTGAAAATGTTGAACCGGATTCCGCAACTCAGAGGTATGAGTCCGTGGATTCTGATGGATTTTCGCTCGCCGAACCGGCCGCTGGCGGGGATTCAGGATGAGTTCAACCGCAAGGGACTTATCTCCGAGCAAGGCAAGAAAAAGCAGGCGTATTTCATTTTGCAGAAAGCTTACAAGGAGAATAGCGTAGGCAAGCCGGAATGAGATAGCCGGTTTCGCGCAGGCATAAGACGAAGAATTGACTTTCAAGGGTTGTGCGCAGGTAGATTTGTGAGTTATGCTTGACTAATGGCTATTGACTCAATTCTTGCACTCATCGACGCCGAGATTGCCAGCCTCACGCAGGTTCGCTCCCTGCTGGCCAGCACCGGCAAAGTCGCCGCCAAGGTAACAGCGCCCAAACCCGGGAAAGCAGCGAAGGCCCCGAAGACGAGGAAGAAGCGCCGCAAGTTGAGCGCCGAGGCTCGCAAGCGGATTGCGGATGCGCAGCGCAAGCGCTGGGCCGCACAGAAGGCCAAGGCCAAGTAAGGCAGCGGAACGAAGGTCATCTCCCTCACGCGCGGCAGATTATCCCCCCACGCCGCGTCAAGCTATAGTTCTGCCATCACCAGCATGCGCGGCTCGGTCATCTCTTCGATGGCCGAGCGGATTCCCTCTCGACCTAATCCAGAGTCCTTGACGCCGCCGAAGGGCATGGGGTCCAGGCGCCAGCTTGGGGTGTCACCGACGATCAATGCGCCGACTTCAAGTTCGCGATAAGCGGTGAAAATGCGTCCGGCATCGCGAGTGAGCAGGCCTGCCTGCAAGCCGTACTTGGAGTGGTTCACATCGGCCAGCGCCTCTTCAAAGTCGTCGAAGGGCTCGATGACCACCACCGGGCCGAAGACCTCTTCGTCGCGCAGCTTCATGCCCGGAGCGGTTGCGGTGAGGATGGCAGGCGTCACCACGGAGCCGTGGCGTTCGCCGCCGGTCACGAGTTTGGCTCCTCCCTTAACAGCTTCTTTTATCCAGGATTCCACGCGTTCGGCATCGCGGGGCAGAATGAGCGGACCCACCTCGGTGGCTTCTAAAAGTGGATCACCGACCGCCAACCTGGAAGCGGCTTCGACCACCTTCCACAAGAAAGTCTGATAGACGGCGCGCTCGACAAAGACTCTTTGCACGCTGACACAGGACTGGCCCGCGTAATTGAAGGCCGCGCGCGCGGTGCGGACGGCCGCTTCATCCAGATCGGGCCAATCGGCACAGACGATCAGCGCGGCATTGCCGCCCAACTCCAGCAGGACACGCTTGCGTCCGGAGTGAGCTTTCAATTCCCAGCCAACTTTTGCCGAGCCGGTAAAGCTGACCAGCTTGATGCTGTCTTCCTTTTCCGCAAGCCATGCGGCGTCGGCATTACTGAGGGGCAGCACGGCCAGCGCTTCACCAGGCCAGCCAGCCTTGAGAATCACCTCGCCCAGCGCCAATGCGGTAAAGGGGGTTTGCGAGGCCGGCTTGAGTATTACCGGGCAGCAAGCGGCCATCGCGGGCGCCACCTTGTGGGCCACCAGGTTCAAAGGGAAGTTGAAGGGAGTAATGGCCAGTACCGGCCCCAAGGGGAAACGCTGCACCAGCCCCCAGCGGCCCTCGTTGCCCTCCATCAGGTCCAGCGGAATGCTCTCGCCGCCCATCTGCGAGAGGACTTCGGCGGCGGTTTTGAAGGTGAGCACGGCGCGATCCACTTCAACCCGCGCCAGACGAATCGGCTTGCCCGCCTCGGCGACAATGAGCTGCGCAAAGCGCTCCTTTTGCTCGATGAGCGCGGCGGCCACGTCCTCCAGAATCTCGCGACGCTTCCAGCGCGGGAGGGCGCGGAGGCGGCGCAGGCTGGCCACGGCGTGATGCACGGCCTGGCGCGCGTCGGCTCGTGTGGCTATGGTTACGCGGCCCACCAAACCCTGGTCCCACGGCGAGCGCACTTCCAGCGCTTCGCCTTCCGTCCACTCTTTGCCGCAGAGCAGAAATCCCGTTTGTGTTCCCGGCCGCATCTTCATGGCGTTGCACCCCTCGTACGTCTGCCATGGATTCTACAGCGGCCAGGCAAGAAAGCGCAGCCTGAAGAGGGGTCTGCGCAACTATCCGCAGAACAAAGTCCCAGCACGGTACACTATTCCCTTATGATTCATGACGGGCGCAGCCGCAAACTTCCCTTCGATGCCGACGAGGCGCTGGCGCACTTGAAAGCCAGCGATCCGAAGCTGGGCACGCTGATCGACCGGGCTGGCGCGTTCACGCTGCGGCTCGATCCCGCGCCCTCACCCTTTGAGTCGCTGCTGGAGTCGATTCTTTACCAGCAGTTGCACGGCAAGGCGGCGGCTACCATTCACCGGAGGGTGCGGGAGCACTACGGCGGAGACCCGGCTCCGCAAGTGCTGTTGGACACGCCCGACGAGGTGCTGCGGGCAGCGGGGGTTTCCTTCAATAAAATCAAAGCCCTGAAAGACCTGGCCGCGCGGACGCTGGACGGGACGGTGCCCACGCACGCGGCCATCAAGAAGATGAGCGACGCGGAGATTGTGGAGCGGCTGACGGAGGTGCGCGGCATTGGCCCCTGGACGGTGGAGATGCTGCTGATCTTTCGGCTGGGACGGCCCGATGTGCTGCCGGTGACGGATTACGGAGTGCGTAAGGGCTTTGCGCTGACCTTTCTGCGCGTGCCCAAAACCCGGCCTCTGGACGCGAAAGACCTGCCCAAGCCCGAAGTATTGCTCAAAAGGGGAAAACGGTGGGCGCCGTTCCGTTCCGTGGCTAGCTGGTACCTTTGGCGGGCCTGCGATCTGGCCAAAAGCACAGCGCCCGCGGGGCGGGCAGACAAAGGATAGGATTAGCTATGAAGCCGACACCAAAGCTGATTTTGTTAGTGCTTTCTTCCTTGATATTAGCGCCTCTGTCGCTGTGGGCTGAGGACGCCGTATGCAGGGAAATGCATAGAGCGATTACTCCAAGAAATCCGCACTATGGAGAAGATGGAAGAATAATCCTAGGGCAGTCCCTTTTACAGGGCAGGATCATGGTCAATGCAACCACAATTGTGAAAGTGGTCGAATTTCCACGCGACGGAGCCGATCTTGATGAATACAATTCGACGATCATCATCGAACGCGACTCGAGAAAAAAGCGATACCGATTACGGGATCTGATTAAGGAAGGGGAAGGTTTGCGCTTAGTCGAGATCGCTATCGTTTGTGGCACTCCTGATTCGAGCACGATCTTGCTAGCCTTTGATGCCGGGGCCACAGGAGCGGCTGAGGGGTTTGCAATAATTAAGAGTTCACCGAAATCCATAGAAGTTCTGGCCCTTCCACTTGTGCTCCAGGGAGGTATTGTCGTAAAACGCTCTACTCCATACGAATTGGAACTCTGGTCCACCACGAGATCGGATGCGTCTCTATGTGAGGCTTGTCCGAAGCATTATTTCGTCCAAAACTGCAAGTACGGAGAGGACAATGTTGTATGTACAAGGCGTCCGGGATTAGTTGGACCTTTGGACCCCGACAGATTCATGATGCGGCGTATCATGATTCACTAGGCCATTAGACCCTGCAAAGAAATATCCTTGCTCCGTCCCTACGGGACTCCNNGCCTACGGCGCGGCTGCCAGGAGACTCCTTATGCAGTTCTCAAGAGCCTTTAAGATTAGTAAAGTATCCCGAAGCATGGAACGGCCGTCCCGGTTTGGGCAATCAAATGAATAGGACTAGCCACGCTGGCTTATTCTAGAAAGAGCACAGCGCCTGCGGGGCGGGCACACCTACAATAATCAAGCGTGGCCACGAAACGGCGGCGCAAGACAGGGAAGGTTCATGACGGCCAGTAAACGATTTGTCTGCATTC
>PMGP01000250.1 GCA_003156235.1 Acidobacteriaceae bacterium | reverse complement strand
CGGCGTCGATCTCGGCCTGGGTGATGTCCGGCGAGGAGAGCGGGATGCGCGCGGTCATGGATGCTCCAGGGCGTTTTCGCCTGGGCCGGCGGAATCTGGATGGCCTCCACGCTGATTTTCCGAAAAAGATTCCTCCGGGGCTANNGGGCTGCTTGATGAGAAGGCCGTCGAGCGGGACCGTGGCGAGGATGCGGGCGATGGTGGCAGCGGCGGTTCCATCGCCATAGGGGTTGACCATGCCGCACAGACTTTTTCGGAATTCTGGACGGAGGGCTTGCGTGATGGCGGCAAGGATTGCGGCTGTTTCGGGCGGCGCGTCGATCACGTTGCGAGCACGCTCGCGGCCCTGCTGGCGCATCCCGACGTTGACTGTGGGCAGAGCGAAGGAGGCAGCTTCCATGATGCCGCTGGACGAGTTGCCGATTATCGCGTCTACCTGGCCCAAAAGACTCCAATAAGTGACAGCGTCGAGGTTGACGAAGATGTGCGTGTGCGGCATCGTGCTCGCCAAAGCCTTCGTGCGTTCGATGAGCGCGAGGCTGCCGGCGTCGGCGTTGGGATAGACGAAAATGAGCTGGCCGGGCGCCTGAGCGAGGGCGGCGAAGAAGGCATCGGCCTCGGCGTTGGTGTCGTGCAGGATGGTGACCGGATGCCAGGCGACGAGCAGCGTGGGCGGCGTGAGTGTGAGGCCGAGCTTTGCTTCGAGGGCTTGACGGCTCAGCAGGGTTGAGCAGCGCAGGTGGTCGAGCGAGGGCGCTCCGGCGTGGGTCACGCGCCAAGGCTCCTCACCCATGGCAATCACGCGGAGGCGGGCGGTTTCAGTGGAGGTGAAGTGGATGTGAGCCAGCTTGGTGAGAGCGTTGCGGACCTGATCGTCGATAGCTCCCTGCGAGACTTCGCCACCTTCGATGTGGGCGATGGGAATGCGCAGGGCCAGCGCAACGGAAGCGGGCGCCATCATCTCATAGCGGTCGGCGATGAGCAGCAACAGGTCTGGACGCCAGGCGGTGAGCGCGTCAGCCAGGCCGAGGATGGCGATGCCGATGGTCTTGGCCATGCCGGTGTCGGTGTCGGAGCTGAGCAGGCACTCGATGCGCGCCTTTATCGGAAATCCGTCGCTTTCGATTTCTCTGATGGCGCTGCCGAATTCCGGCGACAGATGCGCGCCCAGCGTGAAGAGGCCGAGCTCCACGTCAGGGTGGCGGGCGAGCTCGCGCAGCGGCCAGTAGAGGTGGCTATAGTCGGCGCGCGAGGTGGTGACGACGCCGATGCGGCGCTTGCGGTCTTTGGTGGGCGGAGTCACAGTTGCAGTATAAATTGGAGTGCTGCTGTACCTGTGTGGGTTCCTGAGCAGTGCGCGGCTCAACCGGAGCGCCATGCGGGCCGCGCGGCGCTCGCTTACACTGGATGGTGCGGCACATGCTGAAGCTTCGGACGCTTCCGCCGTTTGGAGATGAAGTTGAGAAAGAGACTGATTGGGCTGATGGGGCTGATGATTCTTGTTGCGGCGCCGGCGGGCGCGCAGGCGCGCTATGACGCCGAAGCAGTGCGGATAAACAACCGCGGCGTAGCGCAGATGGGCCAGCAGTTTACCGAGCGTGCGGCGTCGTCGTTTGCCGAGGCCTTTCAGAAGGACCCCAAGATAGCGCAGGCGGCGACCAATGAGGGCATTGCGCTGATGGCGCTGCAAAAACTGGAAGAGGCCAATAAGGTGCTGCAACAGGCCATCGCNNCCAGGAGATGAAGCAGTTCGACAAGGCCATTGCGATTTTCCAGAAAGCGCTGGAGATCAACCCGCTCCACGCTTCGGCAGAGTTTCAGTTGGCGCGCGCGTTGCAGCGCTCCGGCCGCACCACAGAGGCGAAGGACCACTTCAAACGCTTCCAGCATTTGACCAGCACCAAAATTGGAGCGCCCATCGGGCTGTCTTACGGCGAGCAGGGCCACTACTCCACCGTCACGCCCGTCGAGGAGCCGGAAGCGGGCAGGAAGGAGATGATCCCGGTGAAGCTGGCGGCGCAGCCGATGCTTTCCCAGGTCCGAAACTCCGGATCTGGGGCACCCAAATTTGATGTGAAGAGTGCGGAGTGGACGACGACTGGCGGCGCCTGCATGATGGACGTGACTGGCGATGGCCGGATGGATTTAGTACTGATGCAATTAGGCGCGCAGGCTATTCGAGTGATGCACAACAAGGGCGACGGCAGCTTTGAAGAGTGGAACGCCGAGGCCGCGGGGCTGAAGGCATCGGGTCGTGCCGTGGCATGCGCGGTGGGCGATTTCGACGGCGACGGGTTGAATGATCTGGCCGTTGCGCTGGACGATGCGGTGTTGCTATTCCGCAACCTGGGCCATGGGCAGTTCAAGGACGTGACCGTGGAGGCTGGGCTGGGGCCTCGCAACCGGCCTTCGGGGATTACGGTTGTGGATTATGACCACGACGGCAATCTGGATTTGCTGCTGACCGGCTCGCCTATCAAACCAGGCGATGAATCGAATATCTTATGGCGCAATAACGGCAACGGAACTTTTGCCGAGCGGACTGAGTCAACCGGGTTAGGCGGGAGCGGGAGGACGTCTGCCGCGATTCTTACCGACTTCAACAACGATCGCGCGGTGGACATTGCTGTGACCGGCGATGGCCCTGCGCCGCTGATTTATGTGAATCCTCGCGAAGGGAAGTATCCGACGCAGCCTCTTTATGAAAACGAGAAGTTGTCACCGGCCGTGGGCATCGCCGTACTCGACTACAACAAGGACGGCTGGATGGATATTGCTGTGACCCATGCCGGCGAGCCTGGATTGACGCTGTGGCGCAATGTTGCTGGACCGGAAAACATTGGCCGGCGGTTTGAAAGAGTGGAACTGCCTCTCAAAGGCGCGCTGCGCGGATGGGGCGTCACTCCAATCGACATCGACAACGACGGCTGGATCGACTTGGCGGCGATTGTGGAGACCAAGACGGGGCCGCGGGTGCGCGTTTTTCGCAATCGTGGAGACGGCACCTTTGAAGACGTGAGCGTGGCGCTCGGTCTGGACAAGGTCAAGCTCACCGCGCCGCGCGGTCTGATTGCCGGCGATTTCACGGGCGACGGCGCAGCGGATTTGATTGTGACGCAATTGAATGCGCCGCCGGTACTGTTGCGCAACGAGGGCGGCAACAAGAACCACTCGGTGCGCCTGGACCTGACCGGCTTTGCCGATAACAAAACGGCGATTGGCGCGAAGGTGGAAGTCTTCGCCAACGGGCTTTGGCAAAAGTGGGAGCTAGCCGGCGCAGTGGGCTACCAGACGCAGGCGCCACCGCAGATTCTTGTGGGGCTTGGCGATGCGGAAGGGATTGACCTGCTGCGGATTCTGTGGCCGACGGGCGTGTTGCAAGACGAGATTGACTTGCCGCATACTCCGGTGATCGCGATGAAGGAGGCGGACCGCCGCGGCAGTTCGTGCCCAGTGCTGTTCGCGTGGAACGGGCACAAATACAAGCTGGTCACCGACGTAATTGGCGCGGCGGTGGTGGGCCACTGGTTCACGCCCACGCGACGCAATACGCCCAACCCCGGCGAATGGATCAAGGTGGAAGGCGGCGCACTTGCGCCGGCGAACGGCAAGTTGAGCCTGCGCTTCATGGAGCCGATGGAAGAAGTCAACTATATCGACCAGTTGCGGTTGGTCGCGGTCGATCATCCGGAGAATGTCGAGGTGAATCCCGACGAGCGATTCCTGGACGATCCGCCGTTTGCCTCGGGCCGCGTGATGGCTTCGGCGGACGCGCGGTTGCCGGCGGGCGCGTGGGATGGGGAAGGTCGCGATGTGCTGGATCAGGTGAGCCGCCGCGATCACAAATTCGCCAGTGGATTTACCGCATTGCCCTGGGATGGATTCGCCAACCTGCACGCGCTCACGCTCGATCTGGGCGAGATCAGGCAGGGCGCGCCAGTGAGATTGCTGATGACCGGCTACGTAAACTACTTCAGCGCGACCTCGCTTTATGACGCGTGGCAGGCGGGGATCAAGCCGATTTCGCCTTATGTTGAGGCACAGTTACCGGATGGCGAATGGAAGCGGATCGCGGACGATGTGGGTTTTCCCGCGGGCCTGGAGCGCACTATTGTGGTGGATTTGACCGGCAAGCTGCCCACGGGCGCGCAACGCATTCGGCTGGTGACGAATCTGGAGATTTATTGGGACCAGGTGCTCATCGACAATCATGCCGAGGCGGAAGCACGCACCGCGGAGGTTCCGCTGACTCTAGCCACGCTGCATTTCCGCGGCTACCCCAAGCAGACCGAGGGCGCAAGCCCCGGCGATCTCGATTACGACTATGACCGCGTAAGTTTAACCGGGCCGTTCCAGCGGCAACGGGGAAGTTATACGCGCATGGGCGAGGTGACCGCGCTGGTCAGCGGCATCGACGATCATTATGCCATCTTCGGCAGCGGCGAAGAGATTGCCGCGGAGTTCGACGCGACCAAGCTGCCTGCGCTGCCTGAACACTGGAAGCGCGACTACTTCTTCTATGCCAACGGATTTGTGAAGGATATGGATTGGTGGGATGCATCACCCTTTACCGTGGCGCAACTGCCGTTCCATAAGATGAGCGCGTATCCGTACCCGGCGAGCGAAAAGTTTCCAGACGATGCGGATGCGTTCGATTACCAGTTGAATTGGAACGATCGCTGGGACTCCGGCGAGCCGGTGCGGTCGTATCGCTTCGACTATCGACTAATGCCTTCAACTCCTGAGGGCGATCGAGCGCCTGCACCGGCCACAGCGGCGCGGCCATGACCACCTGCGGTGGGGCAGACGCCGCTTGCGCGGCAGTGGGGCGACACGTCCATGAACGATCTTGTATTGCAGTCAGCGACGCGGCAACTGGAGCTACTGCTCTCCGGCGAGATTTCTGTGGTCGAACTGGCCGAGGCGCACATCCAGCAGATTGAGCGGCTGAATCCGCAATTGAATGTATTCGCCGACTTCGATGCGGAGCGTGTGCGCGAGAGGGCGCGGAAGCACGATGCGTGGCGTGGCAGCCGATCCCGCAGGCCGTTGTTCGGATTGCCGGTGACCGTGAAGTCATCGATCGCGACGCGAGGGTTCAAGTGCGAAATTGGAAGCCTGCTGCACGAGGGTGATGTGCCGCACGAGGATGCAGTCGTTGTTGCGCGGCTGCGCGCGGCGGGAGCATTGATTCTGGGCACCACCAATTGCCCGGAGTTTCTGATGGCCTACGAGACTGCTAATCTGCTGCACGGACGCACGAATAATCCGTGGGACCTGGAGCGCACGCCGGGCGGATCGAGCGGTGGCGAGTCGGCGGCCATCGCGGCAGGGCTTTCGGCGGCCGGCCTGGGCAGCGATAGCGGCGGATCGGTGCGCGTACCGGCGCACTTCACCGGCATCTGCTCGCTCAAGCCGACGCCGGGGCGAATTCCGGGACGCGGCCATCTGCCGCCGTGCGTGGGTCCATTCTCGATTCTCGGAGCGATTGGGCCGATGGCGCGCACGATGAGCGATGTGGCGCTGATGTTCCGCACGCTGAGTGGGCAAGACCCAAACGATCCAGCAAGTCCGCCGGTTGCTTTGCGGGAGCTGGCGCTCGACGAACTGCGGACAAACACGATTGGATTTTTTGAGGACGACGGCCTCGTTCCAGTGACGCCGGAGACGCGCGCCGCGGTGAACGCCGCGGCGACGGCGCTGCGCGAGGCGGGCTTTCGCGTGGAGCCCTTCCGGCCACGCACGCTGGAGTTGCTGCGGAAGTTGTGGTGGAAGTTCTTTGTGCAATGCGGCGCCATGTTCTATGAGCCGGAGATTCACGGACGGGAGCATCAACTGAGCCCGATCTTCAGCGAGTTTCTCAGCTTCTCCGCTGCTATGTCGCCGCTTACGGCCGCCGAACTTCTGGATGCGTGGGCCGAGCTGGATGTGTTGCGGGCGAAGACGTTGGAGGAGATGAGCGAGTATCCGGTGCTGCTGTGCCCGGTGGCCAGCATTCCCGCCTTTCGCCACGGCGAGAGGGAGTGGATCATCGAGGGGCAAGCCGTGGAGTATCTTGACGCGGTGCGACCTACGCAGTGGTTCAACACGCTGGCCGCGCCGGCTGCGGTGGTTCCCGTCGGACGCTCGCCGGAAGGGCTGCCGATTGGCGTGCAGGTGGTTGCGCGCCCCTTTCATGACGAGACCGCGCTGGGCGTCGCGGACCTTGTGGATGCAGCTTTTGGCTACCGTCCACCGCCCATCGCACAGTAGTTCCATTCACCCCGTAAAGCGCGCACGTCCTCCCATTTGCGTGCAATACACGGTTTTTGTGCCTTTCACTCGCGTAGAAGCATGAAAAAAGGAAAGTTACAGCTGGAGAATTCGAGCTAGAATAAGGTCGCTTTTTGTGCCCTGTCTCCACCTTTAGGTTGAGGCGCGACATGCACAGGCGCGGTAGTCTTACTCTTCCCCGGATTGGAGCGCGAAAGGTGCATGAAAACTGGCACAAACAGTTTGCCGAGACGCCTGATGTCCTGAAGATCGCGCAGCGCCAGCAAACTATTGTGCCGGTGCTGGATTTCGGGATCGGCGGCGGTGACTTCATCATCATGGCGGGGCCGTGCTCGGTAGAGACCGAGGCCCAACTGATGGCCACCGCCAATCACGTTCGCCGCGGCGGCGCGCGCATTCTGCGCGGCGGCGCTTTCAAGCCGCGCAGTTCCCCTTACGCATTTCAAGGTCTCGGCCTGGAAGGGCTGAAGATGCTCTCGCGCGCGCGGGAAGAAAGTGGCCTGGCTATCGTCACTGAAGTCATGTCGGAAGACGACGTTCCCTTGGTGGCCGAGTACGCTGACATTCTGCAGATCGGCTCGCGCAGCATGGAGAACTACTCGCTGCTGGAGGCGGCGGCGCGTTCCAGCCGGCCGGTGCTGCTGAAGCGCGGCATGGTGGCTACGATTGCCGACCTGCTGCGCTCCGCGCAAGTGATCCTGGACAACGGCAACCCGAACGTTATCCTCTGCGAGCGCGGCATCC
>PMGP01000067.1:7792-19152 GCA_003156235.1 Acidobacteriaceae bacterium | reverse complement strand
CTTTTGAATGCCGGCGGGCGATCCTTTATCCATTTTGACCCCTTTCCGCGGGAATGCTGGCGGAACGGCGGTTTTGACCGTATCGATTGTTGGCACTTTCTCATTGGAAACAGGCGATTCCAAATGCCCCGAATGGAAGCGACTATGCGCAGAGCCGAGAAACCGGTATATGCAGTTCTGAATCGATTGGTTCCGCGACGCGGCGATCTGCCTGGCGGCCTCAGGCTTTTTGGCGGTTCAGCTAGCTGGATTCTGTCGTGTGCCGCTCTAAGGTATATAGATCATTTTATCCTTGGTAATCCCACTTTCCTGCGGCGCTTTCGGTTCACTGCCATTGCGGATGAATTTTTCTTTCAAACAATTCTTGCGAATTCGCCACTCCGGTCTGAATTGATCAACGATAACGGGTGGTTTATCCAATGGACGGAGGGCGCTGCTCATCCGGCAGTTTTGACCGTAGCGGAACTGCCAGCATTATTGCGCTGCGGCAAGCTGTTTGCCCGGAAATTCGATGTTACGGTCGACACCTCTGTACTGGATCAGCTTGATCTCGCATGCCCCGAAGATGTCCCGCGCGTTGGCAGTTCTAATGCGCCAGATACTGTTTGCCATGGCGGAAGTCTTTCTCCATATAATAGTCATGGCTCCGCAACACGTTGAAGCTCTCATTTTCGGTCTTCCAAAGGTCGCGCATAGGCCACGATCACGGTGGCAGGGATGGCGACTGCCAGCATGAACCGCCAGTCGATGGCGACCGTTACGGCGCGCATCCGAAGATACAGAACAGGCCTTAGACCTCACATGAATCGATTACCGCCGTGGACACGAATCGCGTTACTTCAACAAGTGGAAGGCTCCGTCATGCGTAAGATCCACACACCCGTTAATTAGGATAATCATCAAGATGATCAAGCCATTTGATAAACCGATCACTGCAGCTCGCCCCGCGCTGCCATCATTAGAGGAGTTCCGGATTGGACTCGAAGGAATCTGGGACCGCGGTTGGCTGACCAACAATGGACCGCTAGTGGAACAGTTCCGCGACAAACTAACGGAGTTCTGCGGAACTAAGAACCTGTCTCTCTTTGTTAACGGGACGATTGCGCTTCAGATTGCACTTCAGGGGATGGGAATAACGGGCGATGTCATCACGACGCCGTATACATTTGTGGCGACCACCCACGTCCTATTCTGGAATAAGCTCCGGCCCGTATTTGTGGACATCGAACCGGAATACTACTCCCTCGATCCCGCTCAGGTGGAAGCTGCCATCACGCCCTGGACGAGTGCAATTCTGGCGGTTCACGTCTACGGTCAGCCCTGCCGTCTGAAGGAACTGGAGCAGATCGCCCGGAAGCATGGATTGAAGCTGCTCTACGATGCAGCGCACGCGTTCGGTGTCAAGGTAGACGGCACGTCGATAGCCCAGTTCGGCGACTTGAGCATGTTCAGCTTTCATGC
Source organism: Acidobacteriaceae bacterium (assembly GCA_003156235.1). Taxonomy (GTDB): domain Bacteria; phylum Acidobacteriota; class Terriglobia; order Terriglobales; family Acidobacteriaceae; genus Telmatobacter. The sequence continues at coordinate 17,691 of PMGP01000067.1, read as the reverse complement.
CACCAAGGTTTTCCATTCCATAGAAGGTGGAATGTTGACTTTCCGAGACCCAAAATACCTGCCGATGTTTGATTATCTGAAGAACTTTGGCTTCAAGAATGAGACGGAAGTTGTCCTGCCCGGAACAAACGGGAAGATGAACGAATTCCAAGCCTTGATGGGGCTGCTTCTACTTAAGCCGCTCGACAAGATGATCGAGCAGCGCAAGGCTATCAACGTCCGCTACCGTGAGAGACTTGCTTCGATTCCTGGTATTCGATTGGTTGCACAGCCCGCCGATACAGTTCATTATAACTATGCGTACATGCCAGTGGAAGTGGACGAAAGAGAATTAGGTTGGACGCGTGATGAATTGTACACGAAGCTTCGTGAGTACAACGTCCTTGCACGGCGGTACTTCTATCCGCTGGTTCCAGACTTCGCTTGTTATCGCGGATTGGTGCCCAGCGCGGAGCTGCCGGTTGCACGGCGGGTAGCGTCCCGGATTTTGACGCTTCCTCTTTACAGCGATCTTGCCATTGACGATGTGGACCGAATCTGCGACATTATCGCGCACATTGCATCTGGATCTGGCAGGGGGACAGCGGCGGTTACCCATTCTAAAAACGCGGAGTTGGAATTGGTGCATAAGGTGGCTCAATCTTGACAGAGAACTTAGGCCACGCCGCTTCTCTAAAGTCCAGATCGATGGCAGCCCTGGGGTGGAGCGCGATCGACGTTGCCGGTCGGCAAGGGATCCAGTTTGTGGTGACGCTGGTACTTGCTCGCTTGCTCTCTCCAGCCGAGTTCGGGATAATCGGCATGTTATCGCTGTTTATCGCACTGGCTGGCTCCTTTGTCGACAGTGGATTTGGCTCGGCACTGATCCAGCGCAAACAGATCACGGAAGCGGACAAGTCCTCTGTATTCTACTTCAACGCTGCAGTGGGTGTTTTGATGGCGTTGGCGCTCTTCGCCGCAGCGCCGTGGATTTCAGAATTTTATCGGGAACCAATTCTGGCGCCGCTGACACGATGGATGGCCCTGAACCTGTTTATCAATTCCCTGGGCGTGGTTCAGATGGCGCTCCTGACACGCAGCCTCAACTTCCGAACGTCGTGCAAGGCCGGCATTCTGGCCTCGATCCTATCTGGCGCGGTAGCGGTGTGGATGGCATGGAGAGGATACGGAGTTTGGAGCCTGGTAGCGCAGACGCTGATCTCCAACGCTATTTTCACTGGTCTTATTTGGAGTTGGTGCCCTTGGAAGCCCATCTTGCAATTTCGCGCTGAATCCCTGCGGTCATTGTTTGGTTTTGGTTCGCGCTTGTTAGCTTCCGGACTCCTCAACACCTTCTTCGATAGAATTCAGTTGACGGTGATCGGTAAGGCTTTCTCCGCAGTGGAGTTGGGCTACTACACACGCGCATTCAGTACGCAGCAGTTTCCCGTCGGCTTGCTGTCCGCGGTTGTCAATCGGGTGACATTCCCCGTATTCTCACAAGCTTCTCACGACACTGCTATGCTCCGGAGAGGGGTTCAGAGAGCTCTGGTCAGCCTCATGATCCCGACATTGCCAATGATGCTTGGTCTGGCAGTGGTGGCCAGGCCGTTCGTTCTCGTCATGTTCGGGGCAAAATGGCTTCCATGTGTCCCCTATCTTCAGATTCTGTCTATCACGGGCGCTCTGTGGCCGATTCACATTGTCAACCTGAACGTGATTACGGCCATAGGCAGATCAGACCTTTTTCTGCGGCTGGAGGTAGTGAAGAAGGTTCTCGTCGCCCTTGGGATACTCTGCACCTTCCGGATCAGTGTCCTAGCGATGGTGTGGGCCGTCTTGGTTGTCAACGTGGTTTGCGTGGTCGTGAACTCGTACTATACCAAGTCTTTGATCGGCTATGGCTTTCTAAACCAACTGGTTGATTTGGCCCCATTTGCTGCGATTTCGGTGTTCACGAGCGCTCTAGCCTGGGCGGCTGGCATACCCTTCTCCCATTTTCCGCCCCTCCAGTTGTTCACGTCTGTCATGGTTGGGATTGCGACTTATGCCGCCATTTGTCATCTGCTTCGGCTTGAAGCTTACAGAATCACATTGACAGCTGTAATTGGAGTGCTTTCGTCAGCCGGAAGAACTGAAGTTTCTCCGTGCACGTGCACGCCGCGCCCGTTATGAGCACCTACAAAATGTCCCCAAACAAGTTCGGTTCGAGGCCCACGGGCGGCCACGATTGTCCCTGCGCCGTTTCGGCGGGATAAGCAAAGTCTCAATCAGTTCCCACTGTTCGTCGGTCAAGAGCTTCTGTCGCTTTTTCATAGAAGAAGTTCAGAATTGACGGAAGAGGAAACTTGGCGGGTCATTGAAAGTCTGGAGAGATAATGGTGAAACTCGCTATTATGCAGCCATATTTCTTGCCGTATCTTGGATATTGGCAACTTATAAAGGCCGTCGACAAATATGTTGTCTACGATAACGTTACCTACATTAAAGGAGGCTGGATTAATCGAAACAATCTCCTAGTTTCTGGGGAAAAAAAGATGTTCACTATCTCGCTGAAGGGGGCGAGTTCTTTTCGTTTAATAAACGAAATCGAAATAGGAGACGGTTTCGACAAACTACTTAAAATGGTGCAGACCAATTACGCTAAGGCTCCTTATTTCAATGAGGTCAAGAAGTTACTAAAGGACATGGTTTCATTCGAATCTCGCGTTCTGTCAGGTTTCATTACAAACAGTCTTCGGATAATTTTGAAATATCTGAATATCGATACCGAGATACTCATCTCCTCAGAATTATCATTACATACGGAATTGAAGGGAAAAGATAAAGTGATTAAGATATGTGAGCATCTCGGTGCCGATACATATTACAATGCGATCGGCGGCCAAGAGTTATACAGCAAGGCGGAATTTGTTGCGCACGGCATTGAGTTGAGGTTCCTGAAGACGAATTTGAGGCCTTATACGCAACAGAAGTGCGACTTTGTTCCTGGCTTGTCTATCCTTGATTTACTGATGTTCAATTCGCCCGAAAGTGTCAATCAAATGCTTGACGATTATGAGCTGGTGTAGGGGAAGTGTATGTTTGACGCAATTGGCGGGTACTTCGAGCTGGAGCTTCTTGCATGGAGGGGGCAATACCATGAAAAAGCAGAGAGGTTGAACACAGCTAGAAATTGTCTGGAGTATATCGTCCTAGCAAGATCGCCCAAGAGAATCTATGTGCCTTATTATACCTGCGATGTCGTTATGGATGTTCTGAGCCGACACTCACTAGAGATTATCCATTACCATATCGATGAGGCATTTGAGCCAGTGAGACAATATGAGCTGAAAGATGGTGATTTGTTTTTATATATAAACTATTTTGGATTAAAGGCGAAAACGGCGGCGGCTCTTGCATCCGCATATAAAACTAAGCTAGTTGTGGATAATTCACAGGCATTTTATTGCGCGCCGATTGTAGGTGTCGATACCTTTTATTCGGCGAGGAAGTTTTTTGGTGTGGCAGATGGGGCGTATCTTTATACTAGTAAGAAACTAGATATGGAGCTAGAGCAGGATGTCTCCTATTTGCGTATGGCGCACTTGCTGAAGAGGATCGACGTCTCGGCAGAAGCCGGTTATATGGATTTTTCTGAAAATGAGGATCTCTTGAAGGGTGAAAGACTTAAAAGAATGTCGAAACTGACTGAGCGAATTTTAGGGTCAGTCAATTACGAGTGTGCCAGAGAAAAACGGACTGAGAATTTCTCCTTTTTGGATTCCCAGTTGTCCGGCAGCAACGGATTTCATTTGGCCAGAGCGGATGACGATGTGCCGATGGTTTATCCCTATCTCTGCAGCAGAAAGCCGGATAGAGAAAAACTATCACAAGCGCGAATTTATACTTGCCAATATTGGCGATCCGTGGTAGAAATGAGTGGGGCTAGTGATCTTGAAAAGAATATCGTCGAAAACACTATATTCTGTCCTATCGACCAGAGGTATGATGAGTCACAGCTCCACAATGTCGCATCTGAGGTGAGAAATTTATGAAGAAGAAAATCATTCTTTTTGGGGCAACCGGAAACACTGGATCATATTTGCTGAAATATGCTCTGGATTTTTTCGATAAGGACGAATACGAGATCATTGCTTCTGGACGGCGCGAAACCCGCTTTTTCGAAGAAATGGGGGTAGAGTACTATGCAGTTGACATTACTAAAGAAGAGGAGTTTGCGAAGCTCCCTACGGAAAATGTTTATGCCGTCATGCTGCTGTCGGCTCAGATACCGTCGTATATGTCCACGTATGAGCCCAAGAAGTATGTCGATTCAATAGTAATCGGTGGGTATAATGTTCTGGAATATTGCCGGAAGGCCCATGTCGATCGCATTATTTATACGCAAACCGTATTCGACATTTCTCTGTATGATCATGACACAGTTCTCATGCCTGATATGAAACCGAATTTTAGCTACAAGGGCGATCATGCTGTGTATGTGATTTCAAAGAACACTGCGCTAGAGTTCTTGGAACATTACCACCAGGAATATGGCATAAAAAAATTCATATTCAGGCTGCCGACGATCTACAGTTTCAGTCCATATCAATACTATTTTCCGAACGGCAAAAGAACGATGCGTCCCTTGTACCAGATGATCAACAAGGCGCTAAATGGCGAAACGATGGATGTGTGGGGTGATCCCTCGTATGCGAAAGATATGGTTCACGTGTACGACTTTAGCCAAATGCTGTGTCGATCTGTGCTGGTAAAGAGGGACAGCGGTTTCTACAACGTCGGGACCGGAATGCCGGTTACATTGCTCGATCAGGTCAAAACGATAATCGACGTATTCTCTCCGAAGGACAAGCGTTCAGAGATCGTGTTCCGCCCAGATAAGCCAAGCACAGGCGGATTCCTAATGGATATATCTAACGCCAGGGAAGAATTGGGCTATGTTCCGCAGTATGATTGTCGGAAGTTGTTTGAAGATTATCGGGAGGAGATGAAGGTTAATCGATTCCTTGAATTGCGCCAAATGTCAATATAAGGAGCCTCTGAAAAACTCTTTGCTTTTTACGAATTCTGGGCGAGCTATTTTAGGGGGCGGATCGCGGATACATTATTGAGTGACCTGCCCCGTTCTTTTCATCCAGACATAACTGGAGTTTTCTGATTTTGTTTTGCAAGTAAGTATAGCCCGTCGTAGCCGTAGTCGGGGCTGTGGAGATCGTCGAGAACGGCATCGGCGAAACTCTGAGATACTACAGCATGCCGCCGGAACACTAGAGCTGGTTGAGGACCTGACCTGCCCCCATTTTCCGCACGGTGATTTTACAATTTAACCAGCCGCCGCCGAAGCTGTGGGAAAGTGGGAATCTTGTTGTCAAAATGTCATGGAGGAGTATTTACAATGGCGGCAAAGCCTCTCGTAAGTATTTTTTGTATTACCTACAATCATAGGCCTTATATACAGCAGTGCCTCGATAGTCTGTTGGCGCAAAAAACGGACTTTCCTTTTGAGATCATCGTCCACGATGACGCCTCCACCGACGGAACGACTGAAGTCATCAAGGAATATGAATTGCGCTATCCCGAAATTGTTGTGCCAATTTACCAGAAGGAGAACCAATATTCGAAAGGGAATCGGAGGATAATGGCATCTTTTATGATCTGTGTGGCCCGAGGGGAATACATCGCCTTTTGTGAGGGTGACGATTTCTGGCATCGGCCAGATAAGCTTCAACTCCAAATTGACCACTTTCGCGCAGACGATTCACTAGTCTGTGTTAGCTCTGGAGTACGAATTGTCTCCCCAGACGGCGAGGTCGTCGACAAGTTGCAACATTTTGGCAACGATGCCAAGGCAAACGATGTCGAATATCAGCATCTTATCTGCGGAATAGCAGTGCACCCCACGTGTAGTGTAGTAGCGCGTACCTGGGCGGTGAGGCGTGCTCATAGCGGCAATAGCCTGTGTAACGATCACTCAATGCCCCTCGGAGACTTGCCTCTTTGGCTGGAGATGAGCCAGCTCGGACGGATGATACACCTGACTGAGATACTGGCGAGCTATCGGCTATCTGCCAACTCCGCCACAAGGCAAAGCGATCCACTGTGGTCCCTGCACTTTGCGATGTGTGCTCTCGAAATTAGGTATCGGGCGTTGGAAAAATACCCTTTTCCTGGGGACGAAAGGCAAACCTCACAGGCCAAACTCGAATTTGCCCGAAAACTTTTACGTGGAGCTGCGAGGATTGGAGATCGCGCCGTGGCGCGATGCCAATGGAGACGTTTAACTGGCCTCGGCTCGCGAGCAACATTGAGTGACGTGGTCTGCATGGCGTTTGCGCTTACTCCGCTTCCACGTCGATCTCTGGCCGTCACAGCGCGGAAACTTAGCGGCTATTTGAAGGAGCGTGGATGCAAACGAAACGGATTCTTAGGATACCTGTGGCACAGGCTTCTCGGCTTTTTTTACATGGATTTCCATTCTGATCCGCGACCATGAATCCTTGGGAGGATGCCATCGTCAATGTTTATGAGGGGGCGAGTGCGATCCAGGCGGCTCGCTGATCAGTGCCCAACGGGTGAGATACAAAAACGAACCTTTCAGCGCTCCTTCAACGCTTCTTTTAGGGTCGATTTTCAAGGGGCCCGTGTCACAAGAGAAACCCAATAACATGCCTTCTCTAGTATCCGTGATTATCCCGGCCTTCAATTCTGCCCAGTATTTGGCAGATGCTGTTGAAAGCGTATTCGCGCAGACTTACTCTGCGGTCGAGTGCATCGTAGTTGATGACGGTTCCACCGATCATACCCAGGAACTTCTCAAAGAACTGTTGAAAGTGCATCCGGGTTTGAAGATAGCGAGAAAGAAGAACGGTGGGCTGTCGTCGGCGCGGAACATGGGGCTGCGGGAATGTACTGGGGATTTCATATCGTATCTCGACGCTGACGATGCACTCATTCCCGACAAGATTGAGCGGCAAGTCACATTTCTTAATGCCCATCCGGATGTAGGTGTTGTCTATGGTGATTCGCTAATTGCTGCAGAGACCCTTCTGCCCGTGGAGATGTACACGACTGAAATGCCGCAAGAACTTGAGCCGATAGACGCTCTTTGCTATCGGAACTGGTTTGGTGTGATGGATTCATTAGTCCGGCGGACTGTCACAGATTGCGTCGGGGAGTTCGATGAAGAACTCGCATCGGCCGAAGACTGGGACTATTGGATTCGCTGCGCTAAAGTTACCCGGATAGCGTACTTGGCTGGCGCCGTTTCTCTTTATCGGCAACATACTGGCCAAATGCACTATGATTACTTTCGTATGAGGCGCGCCTGTATCCGGGTTGCAACAAAACAATTCGGCGACGATCCCGGCAGGCTACGGGGAGCCATGGCCTCGATTCAGTGGACTCACGCGAGGTACCTGTGGTCGCGACGCGAAAAGATTGCTACCGCTTTGGCGGTCGCGAAGTTTGCGGTTGTGGGCGGTTTTGGATTTCATGTCCGGTATATCGCGAGGTCATTAGAGAAAATTGTGAAGTCCCAGATGAAGCCGGTTTAATCAGTTCGGATGAAGGTGTGCACAGCATTGCGCATCCTAATTAAATTGCGAGATAGAAAAGCAGAATAATCCTCCTCCAGCCGTCGCATCCCGCAGTGTCGGGCGATTCGGATGGATATCTCGAATGATGTGCCCGTGATGCTGAAACCTTCGAAGGGAGTCAAGAATACACATGGATGATAAAAGAGGAGAGCCATTGCGAATCGTCATCGCGTGCCCGAACTTTCATATCGGCGGCTTCAGCACTCATACGTTGACGCTGGCAGATGAGTTGAAAAGAGTAGGCCATCACGTTATCGCATTGGTGCTCGATCCATTCGGGGAGCTTTACGGAACGTTCCAGGAAGTATTCGACGAGGTCGTAGTGGTGCGACGAGGTTTGGAGCGGCGGGACACATTTCTGCGGAGGATTCTTGGTGTCCTTGTGGCGCTCAGGCCCAACGCGGTCCTTGGCAGTGGTGTGCCGGCGGTTCAGGCGATTCACCCATACCTCGATCGCTCGATCGTCCGGATAACGACGATTCATAACATCCCAGAAACCGAGGTGCGAGAAGGTTGCGCAAACGGGATCAGTACGGATTATATAGTGGCAGTCGCTCGAAACATTGTTGATCGAATACGAATACGAAGCGTGTGCCCAGTAGAGCTTATCCCCGTTGCTGTTCCAATTGGGCCGGCGAGAGACGGCCAGCTTTCTTCAAATCCACTTCGTCTTGCGTACGTGGGGAGGCTTGCGAAAAGCGTGAAGAACCTCGGCGTGTTGATAGATATAAGTGAAGAATTGTGGGCACTCGGAATAGACTTCTCACTGACATTTATCGGCGTTGGCGATGCGCAATCGGAGCTTATGAGCCAAATTGAGAGCCGCCCGTTTCGCTCAAGAATCAATTTCATTGGACTTCTGACACCCACACAGGTTCGGCAGAAGCTTCTTGACATTGATGTTCTGCTTCTTTCCTCGACTTTCGAGGGAACTCCACATGCGGTGCTGGAGGCCATGCAGGCTGGAGTAGTCCCGATTCTGTCTCGGATTCCAGGCGCAACGGAAGACATCATAGATCACGGTGTATCGGGTTTTCTTTGTGATACTAATGATAGTTCGCAGTATGTAGCTGCACTGACAAAATTGAATGCTGACCGGCAGTTACTGAGGCGAATGTCACTGGCGGCGCGCACGGCGGCAATATCGCGGTACTCGGCTTCAAGCATGGCTCAGCGGTACCTTGAATTGATAGAGCGCGCGCTCGCGTCCAACTCGCTCTGTACCAAGAAGTTGGAAGTGGCAACCCATGTAAAATGCTGCCCTGAACTCAGGCACAGTTGTTACGGTTTTGCGCGGCAAGTTCGGCGGAGAGCAGGTGATCTATATAGAGCTTTGGCGCACGGAATCCGGCCGTGCTGTTTGCCAACCTCTACAGGAGAATCGAAATCCTTATAAAGAAGCTTAAAGTCAGTAGTGTCTGGCCGATCCTATGGCTAGCTCTTCTTGGTGTGGTCCTGGGCATGGCGCTATTGGGGCCAACGATTGGATCGCGCTTGGCCTTTGCCGTTATCCTGTTTTGCCTCTCCCTGTGGGCCGTGATGTTTGCGCGGCTCGAATACGCGGCTGCGGCCGCTGTACTCTGCATACCTGTACACGAATACCTTAACCTCGCGATTGGCCTAGGCGAGAACCATATCACTGGGATAAATGTTGGCACGATTTGGACTGGCTTGATGTTGGTCGCATTCCTGGCACGATATCGAAGCATGCCCCTCGACATCAGGGAGCGCAAATTACTTAATATATTTTTAGCGCTACTTGGGTTCACGTTGTTGGCCAGTTTTAGAGGAACCGAAATTAGCCTTAGTGATTGGTTGTTTATTTTCTCCGGATCCGCTAGGGTTCTTTGTGTTGTCATCTGGCTGCGGCACGCCGCGAGGGTGCTTCCGTGGACGCGTTCGCGCTGGGTCTGCGCTGCGTTCGGAATCGGTCCAATCATCGTCGGCTGTTCAATGTTCCGTAATGCAGTCATAATAGCAACAACATCGTCCGCACAGTTATTAGGGATGGCGCGCAATTCTGGGTTGAATGATCCTAACATTGCCGCTGTCGCGGCGGTTATGGCTCTGCTGTTTCTGTGTGGGAGCGACGTGCTAGCCGGGAAGCGAATGAAGCCAGGCCTTCTACTTTTACCCGCGGCCTTCATTGTTCCTCTGCTGTCCGGTTCGCGTACAGGCATTTTTGCCTTGATTGTTGGATCCGTTGTTTTACTCTACGGCAGACACAACGCACTGCTCCTGTCAGGTGCGCTTGCACTGGGCGGCGCTTTCTCAGCCTTGAAGGGATATGCACCGGCTCTGTATGACCGGTTTACGCAGTTG
>PMGP01000067.1:0-7766 GCA_003156235.1 Acidobacteriaceae bacterium | reverse complement strand
ACCATCCTCGGGTTTCTTGCAGAGGGCGGAATATTCTATGGTCTTGCCTTTATATTTCTTATATGGCGGCTTCTGGTGCTCACATCTGTATGCGACCGGAGGTGGCCTGTCGCGGGTCGCGCCGGAATGGCTATCGTTGCTGCCTATTTTGTCGGCAGTTGCGGAGTGCTCTTTAGTATCGTCGACTATAATTCTACCCTCTTAGCCGGATATATTGCCTATTTGCTAGGCGGACTTCGGCGGAGCAGCGTTCCTGCAATACGTTCGAATCCCATGATCCTTTCTAAATCGTTACGGAACCAAGCCGTCGTAGTCAGCGAAAGGCAGAAGTCAGATGCGCGCTAAGGGACTCGGCATTCCTCCAACACCGGGGCTTGCCATAAGGTTGCGACGAGCGGCGATAAGCACCATGGTCAGCTTTCAGGAACAACCGCAACGTGTCCAGAACTACTTTCAGAATGAGGATGTGAGCTATGCCGCCGCGTAGCAACCTTTCAAGGCCGAAACAAGAACAGGTGCAAGTATGAGAGTATGCGTTCTGTCCCATCACCGCGCTCCCTACCGTGATCCGGTATTCACCGAGGTACACCGTCGAAGAAACATTGAGTTATGCGTACTTACAATGTTTCCAACTGACACCAATCATCCCTATAGAGTCGAGCCGGACGGTGGCTATCCGAACACTCAACTAAGGAAAGGCTTTAGAATTCTGTCCCGCTCATGGCTGCATCCCGGTATAGTGACGGCTCTAGTCCGCGGGAAGTTCGACGCCGTTGTAGTTCCCGGCTATTTCGACGTAACTTTGATTCTAGCGATGCTATATTGCTGGGCGAGCGGAACGCCGCTTATCTACTCGGGGGACACGATTGAATATCCAAACAAGCCGGCTCGAAAGTGGCTGCTTCGCGCGATTCTTAAACAGGCCGCCGCCGTATGGGTTCCTGGCTCGGCTTCGCGGGCGCTTATCGAAAAGTGTGGAATGAAGAACGACAGGATATTCGAGGGTGCGTACTGCCTCGACTATACATATCTGAAACATTCCCTCGACGATCGGCGGCTTAAACGGAATGAATTTCGAAGATCGCTGGATATTGCCCTTGAAGACTTCGCCTTCTTATTTGTTGGCCGGATGATTCCAGAGCGGGGGCTTACACATCTTGTTAATGCCTTCGCTGGAGTCTGCGCCGCGGATGCACACGCTTGCCTTGTGCTGGTCGGGGACGGACCGGACTGCGACGAAGTGAAGAGACTCGTGAGCGCACAAGGCCTCAGTCGAGTGCGGTTTGTTTCGCCTACGGATTTTGAAACACTATACGATTTCTACGCCGCGGCAGATGCGTATGTTATGCCTGCCATCAAGGAACCGTATTCCTTGGCGCTTGCAGAGGCTGCGATTGCGGGTCTTCCGATTGTGACGACAGACAGCGTCGGTGCGGTTGCTGACTACGTTCGAAGAGGAACCGGGATCATTGTGCCCGCCGGAGATCCAATGGCGCTTAAGAACGCCATGCTTGAGTTATCGCGTGACAAGAGTGCCGCACAGGCCATGGGCAGGTTGGGTCAGGAACAGGCAAGCTTACGAACCGCTAAATGGGCAGCAGACCAATTGGAGCGAGCCGTATTCGCCGCCGTATCTAGTTCAGCTCCTGGGAGATCTGTCTAAGCGCAGATGCCAGCTCTCGACCCGCTTCTTGACGCTGAATTCATCGAAATTCGGTCCGACGAACCTCGCGGACCTTGACGTACTTAACGATGAAAGTCCTTATGAGATGCGAACGAATTCTTTACCTGAGCTACTATTACCCGCTAGATGTTGTCAAATCTCGCGGGCTTCCTGGTAATATCGCAAGTAATAATAGGGTGAAACGTATCGCAGGCGCCTTGGTGAGCGCCCAGCATATTGTGCAGGTTGCTACGCCGGGCATTTGCGCAAGATGCGGATTCACTTCCAAGTTGTTTCATGGGACTTACAGTACTCTTGACAATGGAATCGGTGTCACTGTTGCCCCGGCGATGGTTATTCCTTTCGTGGGAGCGCTGCTGGAGCCACTTCTGTTCCCAATCTGGATGCTTTTGTTCCTGCGCAGGTCTCGCTTCGATGGAGCTATAATCTACAATTACTCTCCCTCCTTCGCGTTGATATCGATACTTCTAAGGTGCCTCGGTATACCGTTTGTCGCGCAAGTTGAAGATATAACGCAACCAAAGTTTTCCGATTGGAGGATAGGGAATGAATCACGCCCTGTTCAGCAGCTCGTGCTTTGGTTCTGTATGAAGACTGTTGCGGGACTGTCTTCGGGCTTGATTGTTCCCTCAAAGCGATTTCAGTTCTTTCTCCCTGAGAAGAAGCCCTGTCTCGTCTTGGGAGGCTGCGTGACCGATTCTGAGTGGGGCGAAGATCGCCCTATCCGTCTTCAAATACCCATCCGTGTATTATTCGCTGGGAGATACCTGACGGATGACGGTTTGGATCTTCTTATCGCCGCAATCAAACTTCTGCGGTCAGAAAAACAGTATGCTGAGCACTTTGTCTTCGACTGTTGTGGGACTAAGGATTATCCTAATGAGCTTCGCTTGTTGAGCACGGCTAAGGAAGATCCAGTCATCCGGCTCCACGGGCTACTATCAGATGACGAGTACCGAAGCCTCCTGGCAGAGACGGATGTGGCGCTGGTTCTTCAAAAGGTACAGGGGAGACACGCAAACCTCAGATCGCCATCGAAGGCGTATGAATTCCTCGCGGGCGGAAAGCTAGTAATTACGACTGATGTAGGCGATTTTGCATTACTCAGCGGCGAGTGTCTGATCATGCTCCAGCACGAATCGGCTGAGGAGTTGGTGAGAATCCTTGTGGATATAACCGAAAATCCAAAGAAGTACGAGAAGATTGCGTTAGCAGCGCGCACCTTCAGCCGGAGAGAGTCGTCCTCTAGGGCGGTCGGAAAGAAGCTGATCGCTTTCCTGACACAGGTATTCAGTAAGAGCCAATCAAGTTCTCATGGTTGAAAGCACCGTGTAAATATGAAAGTCATCAGGTGAATTTGCTCAGCCCCACTCCAATGATTTACCGAAATCGACTAAGTTATTGCAACCGCATAGGGCGAGTTCTTTGGGCGGTCGTATGGGTCACTCTGTACCGTCCCTCCCCGCTCCCGTTCTTTTGTTGGCGTCGCTTACTGCTTCGCTGTTTCGGGGCTTGTATCGGGACTAAGGCGAACCCATATCCTAGCTGTCGCATATGGGCGCCCTGGAACTTGACGATGGGTGCATACAGCTGTATGGCAAACGATGTCTATTGTTATTCCGTCGATTCAATCGTTCTTGGCGAGTTTGCCACGGTATCACAGCAGGCCATGCTATGTACTGCGACTCACGATTACAATGACCCAGACTTTAGACTCGTCACAAAGCCGATCATGATCGGCCCTCGTGCATGGATCGGCGCAAGGGCATTTGTGGGGCCAGGCGTCAAAGTGGGCGAGGGCGCCGTGGTTGGGGCTGCTTCGGCTGTCTTTCACGATGTTGCAGATTGGACAGTCGTCAGAGGAAATCCGGCAACGCAGGTAAAACAGCGCCTTATGCGGGAGAAGGATTCGCAGATGGAGTTTAGAGGAAAATAGCCATGTCACCAAAGAACCAACAGCGAATGGGAGAGCAATCGAGAGACTGCCGTCTGCCTGTCACCGTTATTGTTGCCACAAAGAATGAAGAGACAAACATTGCGACCTGCCTTTTGTCACTCGTACAAGCGCATCGCGTGCTGGTAGTAGATTCGTTCAGCACGGACCATACTCAGGATATTGCGAGACAGCACGGTGCAGAAATCATCAATTACGTTTATGCCGGAGGGTATCCAAAAAAGCGACAGTGGGCGCTCAACAATTTGGATATCTCCACGCCGTGGACTATGCTTATTGACGCCGACGAACAGGTTCCCGCCGCACTATGGAGCGAAATCGACAGAACGTTGAGTTCTTCTGCGGCTTGCGCTGCATATCTGGTTCGCAAGCAGTTTCACTTTCTTGGCAAGAGATTTCAATTTGGCGGCTTCTCCTTCTCGGCGATTGTACTATTCCGTACCGGACACGCAAGATTTGAAGAGACAGCCGGCAACAGCCCGAACGGGCAGGATATGGAGGTTCATGAACGCCTGATTGTCGATGGAAAGATCGGACGCCTCCGCATCCCTCTGATCCACGACGATTGCAAGGGGCTTTCTCCATATATTGATCGACACAATAAATACTCCTCATGGGAAGCTGGCATTCGGGCGCATTACTTGAAGACCGGATCGTGGGGAAAACATAGCATAAAGGCATCCATGTTTGGCGATGTACAGAGCTTTCGAAGATTTATAAAGCCTCTAGCGCTGAGGCTGCCGTGTGAACCGTTACTCTGGTTTTTATATCACTATGTTGTTTGCGGGGCTGTATTCGAGGGGCGGCGCGGTTACATTGCGTCCTCTTTGCGGCGGGCCTACATCGAGCAGGTGCATGCTAAACTATATGAGCTGCAGCTACTTGAGCAGTCCACATCGTCTCCTCCGAGCGAGTCTAATGCGAGCTAACTCAATGGTCATACTCCGCTCAGAGGCGACTTCATGCGACTACCCCTGTATTAATGCCGCCAACGACATAAGTCACACATTACGCCTCCGTACGATATGGCGACAACTCTTAGACATTCCAGTAGGAGGGAGAGTTATGGATTTGGGCTGTCGGAACGGATCCCTGTTTAATTGTCGGAGTAGGTACATGGGCTTCTGCGGTTTGTCCATGAAAGAAGGGCTTCGCCTACTCCACCTTTCAACGAAGTGCCTGATTTGAGGACTAATGCATTTATGAATAACGACCAGCATATGTCACAGCCCGTTTCCATCTGTGTGATCGGCTCCGGGTACGTGGGGCTTGTCGCGGCGGTATGTTTTGCCGAGATCGGCCATAGCGTCCTGTGCGTGGACAATGACGAAGTCAGGGTCAAAACTCTTTGTGAAGGCGGCGTGCCCATCTACGAGCAGCACCTGCCCGAGTTGCTGGCCAAACGCCTGAACCACGGCGTCGAGTTCACCTGCGATCTGGCCGAGGCCGTTCAGCGTAGCGAGGCCATCTTCATTGCTGTGGGCACCCCCCAGGGCAACACCGGCGCTTCCGACCTCTCCTACGTCGAAGCCGTGGTGGCTGAGATTGCTCGCTCCATCAACGGATATAAGGTGATCGTGGAAAAAAGCACCGTGCCGGTCTACACCAACGAATGGATCCGCCGCGTGCTGCACCGCCATGGCGTGGACGCGCAGAATTTCGACATAGTCTCGAACCCCGAGTTCCTGCGCGAAGGCACGGCCATCGGCGATTTCCTGCATCCAGACCGCATCGTGGTGGGCGCCGGCACAGTGCGCTCCGCAGATGTTCTCAAGCGCATCTACGAACCGCTCACCGGGGGCAGCTACTACGCCCAGCCCGGCGCTTTGCCGGGACCTTTGAGCTCCTCCCATCCGGCCCGCCTGCTGGTCATCTCGGCCGAGAGCGCTGAGATTGTCAAGCACGCCTCCAATGCTTTTTTGGCGATGAAAATTTCCTTCATCAACGCAGTGGCCAACCTGGCCGAGGCCGTGGACGCGGACATTGATGACATCGCCGCCGGCATGGGCATGGACAGCCGCATCGGCCCCAAATTCCTGAAAGCCGGCCTTGGCTATGGCGGGTCTTGCTTCCCCAAGGACTTGGCCGCCTTTCACTGGGTGGCCGAGCAGCGCGGCGTGAATTTTCAACTCCTGGATGAGATTCGCAATATCAATGAAGCACAGAAAGATATCTTTTTCAACAAGGTGCTCTCGGCTCTGTGGACCCTGCGCGGCAAGCGACTGGCGGCCCTGGGCTTGGCCTACAAGGGTGATACCGACGATATTCGCGAGTCTCCCGCCATCGATGTGATCAACAGACTCCTGGACGCGGGCGCCATAGTGACGGCTTACGATCCGGCGGCCATGGAGCGCGCTAAGGTCGTGATTCCGCCCTCTGAAAAACTCAGCTATGCGGACGGTATCTACGCAGCGGCCCAAGACGCCGATGCGGTGCTGATCCTGACCGACTGGAAGGAGTTTGCCGCCATCGACCTGGCACGGCTCAAGCAGGCAGTTCGCTTCCCTATCATCATTGATGGCCGTAACCTTTACAAGCGGCAAACGATGCAGGATCACGGTTTCACCTATATAAGCGTGGGCCGGCCGACTAGCAATCAGGCGCAGCAGGGCAAGCCGCTTAGAATGGTGCAGTAAGTGCCGTGCCTTCTTAAAATTTTATGCCGGTTCCGCCGAACCCCAATCTT
This sequence comes from Acidobacteriaceae bacterium, assembly GCA_003156235.1. Lineage (GTDB taxonomy): Bacteria > Acidobacteriota > Terriglobia > Terriglobales > Acidobacteriaceae > Telmatobacter. Next base: position 1,442 of record PMGP01000067.1, on the reverse strand, counting down.
CGAGTTTAGGAGCGCTAATCTTTGGCCATGCGAGTACTTGTTACCGGTGCCGCCGGATTTCTTGGTTCTCATCTGACGGACCGCCTGTTGGGCGAGGGCCTCACCGTAGTGGGCGTCGACAACCTCTCCACCGGCGACCCCGCAAACCTGGCCCATCTAGCCCAGGAACCGCGCTTCCGCTTCGAGCAGCGGGATATCTGCCAGCCCTTCGATGTGGGAGCGGTGGACTACGTCTTCAATTTCGCTTCCCCGGCCAGTCCGCCCGAGTATCTTCGCCTGGGGCTGGAGACTCTGCGCGTGGGCTCCATAGGCACAGAGAACACTCTCGAAATCGCAGCCAGATATGGCGCCGGACATCTTCACGCCTCCACATCGGAGTGTTACGGCGACCCGCTTGAGCATCCGCAGACGGAGGACTACTGGGGCCATGTGAACCCAGTAGGTCCACGCTCGGTTTACGACGAGGCCAAACGCTACGGCGAGGCGCTGGTGATGGCCTATCATCGCTCGCGCGGCGTTAATACGCATCTGGTCCGCATCTTCAACACTTATGGCCCCCGCCTGCATCCCAGCGATGGTCGGGTCATCTCTAACTTCATGATGCAGGCCCTGCGCGGCCAGCCGCTCAGTATCTACGGGGACGGCAAACAGACCCGCAGCTTCTGCTATGTGGATGACCTCATCGAGGGAATTATTCTCCTCTCGCGCTCTGACGAGCACCTGCCGGTGAACATCGGTAACCCACAAGAGTTCACTGTTCTGGAGTGTGCCCAAGCCGTGCTGGATGCGACCAGCTCAACGAGCGAACTGTGCTTTGAAGCTTTGCCCCAGGATGACCCTGTCCGTCGCTGTCCCGACATCGCCAAAGCACGAGCCATACTGGGATGGGAGCCGCATATCGCGCTCAAGGAAGGCTTGCTCAGGTCGCTGGACTTCTTCAAAGGCAAGATCGGTAGTGAGGTCTCGGACTGCGCAAGGTTATCAGTTTCATAGACAAGCGCCCTGAGTGTTTCCTGAATAGAGAGCTTCGGATTTAAGAATCAAAGATATTTGTCAGAACAACCGGAGCCACCTCTGAATACGGTCTAAGTGCCGAATCAATTCTTCGAGGCGCAGCGAATGACAACTCGGGTGTTGCATGTTATCGATTCGCTGAGTTATGAGTCTGGCGGTCCTTTGCGCAGTGTCGTGGATTTTTCAGCCGCAGGGATGCGCCTCGGCCTGCAGAGTGAGTTACTCGGGACCAAGCCGGTGCGTATCCCGGATAACCCACTCGGGATGGAGCGTATCCATTCGCTTGTATAGTGTCTCACGCAGATCGTCTTTTATTAAGAGCAGTCTGGGCACGTGTCACCTTTTCCAGGATGTCATTTGCTTTGGCAGTCCAGATGAAGGGCTTGGGACTCTTGTTGTGGCCGTTGATGTATTCTCCGATGGCCATG
>PMGP01000230.1 GCA_003156235.1 Acidobacteriaceae bacterium | reverse complement strand
CAGTGTCGTGGATTTTTCAGCCGCAGGGATGCGCCTCGGCCTGCAGAGTGAGTTACTCGGGACCAAGCCGGTGCGTATCCCGGATAACCCGCTCGGGATGGAGCGTATCCATTCGCTTGACTCGTTTAGTGTCGGCGGGTATCGCTATGTGCGCGGCTTAAAAGACTGGTGCCAGACTAATCTTCAGCGCTTTGATGGCGTGATGCTCCATGGCATGTGGAGCAACCTCAATCGGGTTGTCTCGCGAGAGTGTCTTACTCGTGGCTTGCCGTATATAGTATGTCCTCACGGCATGCTTGACCTATGGTCAGTACGGGGTCAGGGAATGATGAGACGCCTCAAAAAGACAATGTACTGGCATTTGTACGAACGAAAGCTTGTGGAGAACTCCAGCGGCCTCGTGTTTACATTGCAGCGAGAAATGGAAAATTCCAAATGGACGTTCCCTTTTTCCCCCGTTAGAACCTTTGTAGTGGCTCCCTCCGGCATGGTTCCAGTCTCTCCCTTGGCAGCGAACGAAGTTCCGGACACGCAGGTTCGTCAGGACGACGCCGCGAAGATTGCGTTGTTCCTTGGACGCGTACATCCCAAGAAGAGGCCAGATTTATTAATTGAAGCCTGGAGCGCGGCCGGTTTGCCTTCGGATTGGCGATTGCTGATCGCTGGCTTTGGGGATCCAGCATATCTGAACCAACTCGCAAAGTTGGCGAAACAAAAGGGTGTTGGAGACTCCATTCAGTTTGTCGGTCCGGTCGCTGGAGTTAATAAAAGGTATCTGTTTCAGCGGGCCTCATGGTTTCTGCTTCCGTCGCATCAGGAGAACTTTGGCGTAGCTGTTTTGGAAGCCGCTAGCGCAGGATGTGCGATAGCGATCTCCGACCAGGTCTATCTGGCAGACGAATTTCCCAAAGGTGCGGAGGTCCTCCCAGTCCAGGTTGATGCCTGGACACGTTTTATGCGGGAGCGAATGACCAACGCCGCGTGGCGCGATGAAACCGCACAACGGGTGTCGGATCATCTCAAAGCCAAGTTCGATCAGGAGTCTGTAGTTCGCAGGTGGGTGGACATGATCTGTTCCGGATTGGGAACTACAGTTAGCGCAGGTCCGCAATAACTTCGGCTATTTACGCGCACGGCTCTGCACTGGAACAGAGTTTATCAATCAATCATTGCGAAATCTACTTCACATCTCGGTATGCAACTTGTTGAGGTTTGACTAAGATTGCAAACGGGTAAGGTTCATATCCTGATGAGAATTTCGGCGCGTTCTCTCGTATGTTGTACACCCATTAGCGCAAACGGCATCAACTTATGAAAGTACTTCTGCTAAGCCAGGTATTTTATCCCGATGTTGTGGCAGTAGCACAGTATCTTACCGACCTTGGTGTCAGCCTCAGTGCGGCAGGCCATGAGGTTACTGTTCTGTGCAGCAGACGCGGATACGACAATCCTGCGAATGAATTTCCCCGAGATGAAACGTGGAATGGTGTTAAAATCCGGCGAGTGCCTGTATGGGGCTTGGGAAAAAAGTCGAAGATTCGACGGGTTATTAGTGCCGCCTCTTTCTTTCTTTCAAGTTTTTCACTACTAATACTGATGCCGAGACAGGACGTAGTGGTTGTGGTGCCGCCGCCACCGCTACTCTCGGTTATGGCCGCGTTTTTCGTTCGACTTCGTGGTGGCCGGTTGCTGTTTTGGAATATGGACCTGAACCCGGATGAAGCCATCGCTGCAGGATGGATAAAGCCTGATTCACTGCAAGCGCGGCTGCTTGGCGCTGCTTTTGAATATAGTCTCCGAGTGTCGTCAAGGATTGTGGTTCTTGATCGCTTCATGAAGGATCGTATTGTTGCCAAAGGCGTACCTGAGGATAAGGTGCATATTGTTCCAGTATGGTCGCTCGATCAGGCGATCTACTACGATGTTGAGGGCAGGGAATCGTTTCGGAGGCATCTCGGAGTTGAAAAGAAGTTTGTAGTGATGTACTCAGGCAATCACAGCCCTTTGCACCCGTTAGATACAGTTCTCCAGGCTGCATTGCGGCTTCGGGATGACCTCGGGATCGCGTTTGTGTTTGTTGGTGGTGGCAGTGAGTTTATTAGAGTGAAAGCTTTTGCGGATGACCACGATTTGCCCAATGTCATCTGCGCTCCCTACCAGCCTCTGGAGCGTTTAGCTGGTTCGTTGTCAGCTGCCGATCTGCAAGTGGTCCTCTTGGGAAATTCCTTCGTTGGTATTGTACATCCCTGTAAGATTTACAACATACTTGCCATCGGCGCACGATTCCTCTACATCGGTCCCGAAGAGAGCCATGTTACGGATTTGCAGAAGGAGGATGGAATCGCAGAGATGGGCAGATTCGTTCGCCATGGAGACGTAGATCAGGTTGTAGATATTATTGCGCAATTAGCTTCGGATTTTGCGAGTGGTGTATCCTCGCGACCACGACGTCCAGATGTTCTCGACCGATTTTCCCAAAAGTCGCTCGTGCCTTCCATGATTGAGCTCATAGTAGCGACAGGAAAGGCCCAATAAGGTTCGCGCAAGATGGTAACACAAAAGAAAACGATTGCAGTTACTGGAGCTTCAGGCCTCATTGGGTCACATCTGCTTCCGGTACTTCTTGAAGAAGGCTATCAGTTGCGTGTCCTCAGCCGTCGGCTCCATGAGTACTCGCCCAGCATTATTCAATTTCAAGGCGACATTCGGTCTGTGGATGCCGTGTGTCATCTTATGCGGGGATGTAACACAGTCATTCACTTGGCGGGCGTCGCCCACACTTCTTTGCGTTCCCAGGCGGACATGGACGAGGCTTTCCAGATTAATGTGGGCGGAACTCGTAACGTCCTTGATGCAGCGCAGAAAGCCGGAGTGGAACGTGTCCTTCTGGTGTCGAGTGCTCACGTTTATGCGAATCAGGAGGGAACGGATCTTGACGAGCAGAGCCCTACCGCAGGTGATTCATTTTATGCGCGCTCTAAGCTGATGGTAGAACAAGCCGGCCTGGAAGCTGCCAATTCGAATCGCATGGCTGTGGTCATTGTCCGGCCGTGCCTGACATATGGACCAGGAGTGCGTTTCAATCTTGAGTCACTGATGCGCGCCGTACAGGGTCATTATTACTTCCACATTCGCGGGAAAAATCCCGTGCGAAGTCTCTTATCTGTAGGCAATGCTGCCGCTGCAATCATGTATCTGTCTCAGGTCGGTGTGAATGGCAGGATATACAATCTAGCTGACGAGGATCCCCTGCCCTTGGTAGAGTTTATAGATTCACTCGCAGATCTTATGAAAGTTCATCGGCCAAGAAATGTGCCTATGTTAGCAATTCGTGCGGCAATTGCCGGAGCGGAACCTTTAAGATGGATGGGACTGCGCTCGCCAATCAATCGCGAGTCACTCCACAAACTTACCGTATCATTCAGCTTGGATGTAAAGGCGCTTGCTGCTTCCGGGTTCAGATGGTTGGACGATGGACTGATCACCCGGAAGAGGATGGTAGAGGCGTATCTCGCGTCCCGTTAGAACTTGTAGCTTAAAGGCAATATGATTAATGCCGCTATTCCAAATTATGGAACCTGGCCAAGAGACAAGTGAGGTCTTTGAGACAGACGATGCCTTTCTATAAACGGGTCTTCGACATCGCATTGTCATTGCTGTTCATGCTGTTGTTATTGCCCTTGGTTATTATCCTTGCGCTGGTCATTAAGGCGACATCAAAGGGGCCGAGTCTCTATTGGTCGAGTCGCGTTGGGAGGGATAATAGGCTATTCCAGATGCCAAAATTCCGTAGCATGAGGGTTGAAACCCCGCAGGTCGCGACCCATTTGCTATCGGACCCTTTAGCCTATCTAACACCCGTTGGCAGCTTTCTCCGTCGAACAAGCCTCGACGAACTGCCTCAGTTATACAGCATACTCGCAGGCGACCTAAGTTTTGTAGGGCCGCGTCCGGCCTTGTATAATCAGGATGATCTGGTAGCACTACGGACCGAGCGAGGCATTCATATTCTGGTCCCTGGACTTACCGGATGGGCCCAGGTAAACGGACGCGACGAATTGCCGATTCCAATCAAAGTGCAGTTCGACTATGAATATCTACAGAAGCGGTCTTTTAAGTTCGACATCCAGATTATTGGCATGACGGTAGTTCAGGTAGTACGCGGCGAAGGCATACAGCATTGAAAGAGAGTTGTTTTTACAGTTTGGAAAATTCATTTAACAGGGAGATTTATGCGGAAAGTTGCTTTAATCACAGGTATCACCGGGCAGGACGGTGCGTATTTGGCCGATCTTCTGCTGGGCAAGGATTATCTTGTGCATGGCATCAAGCGCCGCTCTTCGTCGTTCAACTCAGCGCGTATCGACCATATCTACCAGGATCCTCACGTGCCGGACGCTCACTTCCAGATTCATTACGGGGACATGACGGATTCCACTAATCTGATTCGCATCATCCAGGCGGTACAACCGGACGAAATTTATAACCTCGCCGCACAGAGCCATGTGCAGGTTAGCTTTGAAACTCCGGAATATACCGCCAACGCAGATGCTACAGGCACTTTGCGCATTCTGGAAGCGATCCGGATTTTGGGGCTTGTGAATAAGACTCGTTTTTACCAGGCCTCGACCTCTGAGATGTATGGCAAGGTTCAGGAGACGCCGCAAAAGGAAACTACGCCCTTCTATCCGCGCAGCCCATACGGAGTTGCCAAGCTCTATGCCTACTGGATCACCGTCAACTACCGCGAGGCCTATGGCATGCATGCCTCGAACGGCATCCTGTTCAATCACGAAAGTCCGATTCGCGGTGAAACATTCGTAACACGCAAGATCACGCGCGCGGTAGCCGGTATTCATATGGGTGTACAGAAGACTCTCTACATTGGCAACTTGGATTCGAAGCGTGACTGGGGTCATGCGCGAGATTATGTAGAGGGTATGTGGCGCATCTTGCAGCAGGATACGCCGGACGATTACGTTCTGGCAACGGGCGAGACGCACAGCGTGCGCGAATTCATCGAACTGGCCTTCTCCAAGGTTGGCCGTATTATCGAATGGAAGGGCAGCGGCGTAAATGAAGTCGGTATCGACACAGCAAGCGGCGACACGCTGGTCAAGATCGACAGCCGCTACTTCCGTCCGACCGAGGTTGATCTTCTATTAGGCGACCCGTCGAAGGCACAGCGCGTTCTGGGATGGAAGCACACTGTTACCTTTCAGGAATTGGTTTGCGATATGTTGAATTCAGATCTGAAAGTTGTGGCGGAAGAATCACGCGTGCGAAGGATCGATCATGACTGAATTTAACCTGGCAGGCCGCCGCGTTTGGGTCGCTGGACATCGCGGTATGGCGGGTTCGGCGATTACCAGGCGTCTGGCACGTGAGAATTGCGAACTTATCACGGCAACGCGGAGCGAACTCAATCTCTTGCGTCAGGCGGATGTGGATGCGTGGATGGCGGATAAGAAGATTGATGTGATCTTCCTGGCCGCCGCGACCGTGGGCGGTATCCTGGCCAATACAGTGCGACCGGCGGAGTTTCTCTACGAAAATCTGGTCATTGAAACCAATATCATCCATGCGGCGTGGAACACGGGAGTTAAGAAGTTGCTGTTTCTCGCTTCTTCTTGTATTTATCCGCGCATGGCAGAGCAGCCAATGCGGGAAGAGGCGCTTTTGACCGGCGCTTTGGAGCCGACCAATGAATGGTATGCCATTGCTAAAATCGCAGGCATCAAACTGTGTCAGGCATATCGGCGCCAGTATGGATGCAATTATGTTTCCGTGATGCCGACTAACCTATACGGTCCGGGAGATCGTTACGACATGGAGGGTGGTCATGTAGTTGCCGCGCTCATCATGAAAATCCACGCTGCCAAAATCACGAACAGTAAGACAGTTGAATTGTGGGGCAGTGGGATGCCTAAACGCGAATTCCTGTTTTCGGAAGATTTGGCTGACGCCTGCGTCTTCGTAATGAAGAATTATTCCGACGAGATGTTTCTGAATGTCGGCACGGGGCGCGACATCACGATTCTGGAATTGGCGCAAAGCATAGCCAAGGTTGTTGGTTGGCAAGGGACTTTCACATTCAACAGGTCGAAACCAGACGGCATGCCGCGCAAGCTTTTGGATGTTAGTCGTCTGCGCGCTCTGGGTTGGTCTGCATCGACAGATTTCGAAACTGGCATGAAATGCGCCTATGAGTGGTACGTTGCCAACCGTGCGTAAAGAGCGGCATTGGTGCCGGAAATAGACTTGACCGGCGGCGTGGTCCGCGCCCGCATTCGTCATTAGTATATGGATGCGAGGCGAGGACTTCCCCTCCTAACCATAGTTGAGAGTCATCGGCACTCAATGTTATCTTTTTTGTTTGCTATGCGACTCATGGATTATCAGCGTTGCAAGCAAGAGTGAAATAGTTTTCCCCCAGGTGCTCGTTGATCGTGCTATCTGGAACGGGTGAATAATGGAGATGGGTATGAGCGTAAGAAGACATTTAGCCATAACTGCTGTTGTCCACTACGCAACTGTGTTGGCAGGACTTTTCCTGATGATTGCGGCCCCAATCGCAGCTGAGCAGCCTGCTGCGCCCAAGGACGCCGAGCAGGTAGAGCGCGATTCCATCTCTGCAACGGCCGTCTGCGAGTCTTCCACGCAGGGTTCGCCGTACATTCCGGTTGATAGCTGGGTCTATCCGGCTGTGCTCCGGCTTTACTCGCTGGGCTATGTTGATCATATCTATCTGGGCATGCGCCCCTGGACGCGCGCCAGTTTGAGCCACATACTTGAATCTCTCGATGCCGAGATCGCGGACGCGGATAACTATGGAATTACGACCACGGGCGAGGCGCAAGATATCTCCACTGCGTTGAACCATTATTTGCACTACGACTCAGGAATGCAATGCCTGACACACCAGAGCATCTCTCACATCGAGTCGACTTATACCGTGGTCCGCAGTATCAGCGGCACACCCCTGCGCGACAGCTTCCATCTCGGCTCGACCATCATCAACGACTACGGTCGTCCCTATGAGAGCGGCTTCAATAACTACACCGGCGCCAGCGGCTATGCTACTGCTGGCCGGTTTACTTTTTATGCGCGCGGCGAATTTCAGGATGCGCCCTCGGCTGCCGGCTACTCTCAGTCGCTGGCCAACGCGCTTAGCACGGTAGATGGCACGACCTTCTGTATGGGCGGCGTCACTTGGAACTCCACGACCCTCTGCGGTTCGTCCTCCCCTTATCCTCAGGCCACCATCCCCATGGGGCCCATCCCCAGCACCACCAATGCGCGGGTCATGGAAGCTTACGTCTCCGCGCATCTTCTAAATCACGAAATCTCCTTCGGCAAGCAGGACAACTGGCTGGGGCCTGGATTGGGCGGCGGCATGGCCTACTCCAACAACGCCGAAAACATCTACTCGTTCCGTATCAACCGCGTCGAGCCGCTCAACATTCCACTGCTCTCCCGACTCCTCGGACAGTTCCGCTACGATTTTATGGTAGGGCCGCTCAGAGGTCACACCTATATGCCATATATCCCGACCGTGCCTCCTGCGCAGCCTCCACCCCCAGATGTGACCAACCCCGGCAATCCATGGGTGCACGTCGAGAAGGTCAGCTTCAAACCCACACGCGACCTGGAGTTCGGCTTTGAACGTACCGCGATCTGGGGAGGAAAGGGGCATGCGCCCATCACACTTCATACCTTCTTGAATAGCTTCTTTAGTTTTGACAGTGCTCCTTCCACAGCAATCAAGTACGGCACACAGGACCCCGGCGCCCGCTTCGGCGCATTCGATTTCTCTTACCGCCTGCCTTTTCCTCGTAACTGGCTAACACTCTACGCCGACTCTGAGGCGCACGACACAGTCAGTCCCCTCTTCAAGCCATTGCACGGTACCTTCAGGCCGGGCCTCTATCTCTCCCATTTCCCCGGCATCCCCAAGCTGGATCTGCGCGTCGAAGGTGTCAACACGGATTCCGCCGCCCAAGCTTGTTCATATGTGGAGAAAGTCAATACCTGTACCGATTTGAGTATTGGCGGCCGTTATCAATACTGGGAAGTTATCCAGGTACAGGGCTACACCAACCAGGGCCAGCTTTTTGGTGACTGGATTGGCCGTGAAGACAAGGGCGGCCAGGGATGGATTACTTATCACCTGAGCGNNACATCAACTTCCAGGTGGTCAAACGCATTGGCAAGGATTTTGAGATCAACGGCAACTTTGCTTACGAGCATTGGAAGGCTCCCATCTATCTCACCGGTCAGCAGACCGTAACAACCACCACCATCCAGCTCACCT
>PMGP01000286.1 GCA_003156235.1 Acidobacteriaceae bacterium | reverse complement strand
AGGTGGACAATGCGCTCCAGGTCTTCAGTCGAAACGACCGAGCCGGCCGGGTTGGAGGGCGAGTTGAGGATGATGGCCTTGGTCTTGGGCGTAATGGCCTTTTCGATGGCGTCTGCCGTGATGCGGAAGTTCTCCGCCTCCTGGGTCTTGAGGAAGACCACCTTGCCGCCGGCGTACTGGATGATGTCCGCGAAGCTGACCCAGTAGGGCACGNNGCAATGGCCGCGTCCTTGATGTGCTGGGGAGTGGGAAAATGCGGCTCGCCCGCGCCGAAATCAACCAGATTGACGCCCTGGGCGCGCAGCTTGGCGGCCTCGGCGGCCACGGCCATGGTCGCGGAGACCTCGATCCGGCCAATGCGGCCGGTAAAGACTTGGGAAGTAGGGCTTGCGGTCGTCATCATACTTCTATTTTTACAGATTTTCGGGCTGAAGCAAAATCTGGCCGAAAATACGCGGAATCGCTATTGGCGATCTGGGATGCACCGTCTGATTTACCACAGGCCGATTGCATCATTCCTGTTAAAATCACGCATAACGGAGTTGTGTATGTGGCGTTGGGATCAAGGGCGTACAGCTTATTTCCAGTTCGATGCGCTACGGCAAATTTCTGTATTTGTTGAGAGACACAACTTCAAGGCCGCTCAACGTTCTGTGCTCTTGGCTGAAACCGGCCTTGCTTTTGCCGCCCCTGGCACCCATAGTCCGTGGAGAAATTACTCCAGAGTGCTGAAGTTGTGCCTTTTGGTCAGCGAGATTGGCGAGGTAGCACAGCCGACCCGCGTTGCGCATCTCCTAGCATCTCCAGGAACTGTCACGTGCGATGAGTATATGCACTTTCTGGCCCGCGCATTCACAGATCCTTCGCCTGCCTTGGAAGGTTGGGAGCCAAGCACGCGTTGCCGCTTCCCGCTCTTGTTCACACTGAAATATCTCCTGACCAAGAGGGCCTTTTTGCACGAGCCAGTTTCAACATTGAGCGAGATTTTTGGGGCGTATAAGCTGAGCGGATTTGTTGGGGATGAATCTGAAGCTGCTTTTATTGATGCCGTCAGACGGCACAAAGAATATGAGATTGCAGGACAAAAATCACAGGATGATGTTCGACAGGCGCGGGAAAGCCTGAAAGTCATTGCACAAATCTCATATTTGCATCTCGAAAAGTCTGAAGTTGTACTGTCGCTGGACGCGCCCAGTGCATTATCGATCCTCAAAGGACTCCGTCCGGTTCAAGGGCAAAAGGCAGACAATCGGGAATTGGAACTGAGAAGATTGGCCAGCCAGTTTAGAGTAGGGGCAGATGGCAACTTCTCCGATTATCTAAATGCTGCCGCTAATGATGTTATTCAAAGCGGATTTGTAGAGGGTAACAAGGTCAAGAAAACACATCTAGTGATTGAACGTAACAATAGTCTTCGCAATGCTTTCTTCAATTCGCATCCATCCGCTCTGTGCGATGTTTGCTCTCTCGATACGAAGGCCACCTACCCGTGGGCGAAGCGTGTTCTTGATCTGCATCATCTGCTCCCACTCTCCTCCGGCATTCAAGTCAAGAAATTCAGCACAACTCTTGACGATCTTGTGCCGGTATGCCCGAGTTGTCATAGGGCTGTTCACCGGTATTATGATCAATGGCTTAGTAGAGAGGGCTTGTTGGATTTTCCAAATGAGATTCAGGCGAGAGTCGTATACGGAGATCTGAAAGCCGGATTTCGAGGAGCTGTTCATGCCTAATCTGCTATTTCCGGAATCTAAGTCCTGCACACTGAAGGCCACACTCCAGGTCAAGCTTCTAAAGCGATCTGTAAATACCGGCGAACCTTTGTCTTCAATACTGCGAAATGCTGGCCTAACATATGACGACCTTGTATATGAAAGAAGTACAAATGGCAGGCCGACAGGTGGTGAGCCGCTTTCGTTGGAGAAATTGCGATTGCGTGAAAACGGCATTCCTGTAGTCAGTTTCTTCACTGGTTGCGGCGGCATGGACCTTGGACTGGAGGCTGCTGGATACAGTCAAACTGCCGCATTTGAGATCAATGAACTATTCTGCGAGACTCTGCGACTAAATCGTCCGAAATGGCGGGTTTTCGGTCCTCCGACACACTCGGGGGACGTTTCTAAGTTTGAAGAGGTTTCGTCTATCCTTCGCAAGGTGATTCCGGGTTCCTTCGATGGTGTATTTGCTGGCGGACCACCCTGTCAGCCGTTTTCGATTGCCGCGAATCAAAGATTCGCTAAGAGTGGAGATAACTTCAAGCGCATAGGCTTTGCCCATAAGAAAAACGGGAATCTTCTATTTGATTACGTGCGGCTCATAGCCAAGTTCAAACCTCGTGCTTTCATTATCGAGAATGTTCCCGGACTAAGAGACCTTGATGGCGGTGAACAACTGACGGAGGCCGTCCAAATACTAGAGAAATCTGGCTATACTGTGGAACAACCGTTTATTCTCGACGCCTCGCATTATGGAATCGCGCAACAAAGGCAGAGGTTATTTGTGGTCGGTAATCGGCTTGGATTACCGTTTACTCGTCCCGCACAAGCAAATACATGGGTTGGAGCCGGAAAAGTGCTTAGTATCAATCTTTCGGATGCGCCGAACCATGAGACAAGGGAACACAAAGCTGAGTCAATTCAGCGTTATATGAAACTTGATTATGGCGAACGTGACCAACTTGGACGAGTTGACCGACTTGACCCAGCGCTTCCGTCAAAGACTGTGATCGCCGGTGGAACCAAAGGTGGAGGCAGATCACATTTACATCCTGAGATTCCACGCACACTGAGCGTTCGCGAAAGCGCGCGTCTTCAGACTTTCCCTGATGATTATTTATTTGTTGGACCTACCGCGCGGCAGTTTACACAGGTTGGCAACGCCGTACCGCCTGTATTGGCGGCTCAGTTAGGAATCAGTGTATTGAAAAGTTATTTTCGATGATTATGGCAGAGTTGGGGTTCAGTCTAGCTCGCGCCCATGCGGTCGCGCAGGAGCGTACGACAGCAAGCCTTGATGCTATAGATTGACAAAGCCTGTTATTCGGTCCAGCATGGAATTCAGGAGATTGACTTCCATGAATGTTTCGCTGACCCCTGAACTGGACGGCTTCGTCGCCGGAAAGGTTGAATCCGGGCGCTACAACTCGGCCAGCGAGGTGGTGCGCGAGGCTCTGCGGCTGCTGGAAGAGCACGACCGTGCGCGCAGCGCGCAGCTTGCCGCCTTCAACCAGGAGCTTGGAGCAAGGCTAGCCTCGCTGGACCGTGGAGAGCACGTCAAGCCAGCGACGGCGCGGCAGCGGCTTGAGCATAAGTCCCGCGAGCGGCGAAAGCTCAGCGCATGAAGAAGTACGTTCTCTCGATCGGCGCGGAACTGGACCTGGACGAGATTTGGGAGTACATCGCTCTGGACAACATTCGCGCCGCGGACCGCTGGATCGGAAGGCTCTTCGACGCCTTCGACACACTGGCGCAAAACCCGGGAATGGGGCACAAGCGGGAAGACCTTACCGCGTACCCGATTCTCTTCTGGCCTGTGGGCGCCTACCTGATTCTCTACCGCGTCCAAAGCGAACGAGTCGAGATTGTGGCTGTTACTCAGGGAGCGCGAGATGTTCCTTCATTTCTGCGACAGCACATCCAATAAAATGCAGGAAATGAAAGCGCCTTAGCTCGCGCCCATGCGGCTGCGCAGGCGCTTGAGAACGTTGGGCGGGACCAGGCCGCTGACGTCGCCGCCGAAGCTGACGACGTCCTTCAGCATCCGCGAGCTGACGAACGAGTAGCGGCCAGCGGGTTGCAGGAAGACGGTCTCGATCTCCGGGGCCAGCCGCCGGTTCATCAGCGCCATCTGAAACTCGTATTCGTAGTCGCTGATGGCACGGATGCCACGCAGCACCGCTGAGGCTCCCTGCTGGCGCGCAAATTCCACCATCAGCCCGTCGAAGGTGGCCACCGAGACGTTTTTCAACGCGGCGGTCGATTCCCTGAGCATCTCGACGCGCTCTTCCACCGTGAAGAGGGGATCCTTCACCGGATTGTTGAGAATGGCGACGATGAGGTGGTCAANNCGAAGGTGCCGGGATAGAGGGCGCTTACGCTCATGGAGACCGCTCCCAGAAGATTCTAGCAGCGGAAGGCGCAGGCAGGTTGCGCCGCAGGCTCTTGAGGCCGTAGGATGGGCAATGCCAGAAGGAACGCGCCTCTCCACAGGAGTTTTTTCATGCCGATCAAAACCATCTTCGAGCCTTTTCGCATCAAGAGCGTTGAACCCATCCGCTGGACTACCCGCGAGGAGCGGGAAGGCCTGCTGGACGCCGCGCATTACAATCTTTTTCTGCTTCATGCCGACGATGTGCTGATCGACCTGCTCACCGACTCCGGAACAGGCGCCATGTCCACGCACCAGTGGGCAGCGGTGATGGAGGGCGATGAGAGCTATGCCGGCAGCCGCAGCTTCGATCACTTCAAGGACTCCGTGCAGAGCATCGTCGGCTATACCCACGTCATTCCCACCCACCAGGGTCGGGCCGCGGAACGCATTTTGTTCAAGGTGATGTGCAAGCCGGGAGACGTGGTGCCGAACAACACGCACTTCGACACCACGCGCGCCAATGTCGAGGCCGTCGGAGCTGAAGCCGTTGACCTGTTGCTGCCCGAGGCGCGGCAACCCGGCACTCGCCTTCCCTTCAAAGGCAACATGGACGTGGCGGCCCTCGAGGCGTTGATTGCGCGCGTCGGGCGCAACCGCATTCCGCTGGTCATGCTGACGGTGACCAATAACTCCGGCGGAGGGCAGCCGGTCTCCATGGAAAATGTGCGGGCTGTCGCCTCGGTCTGCCATCATCATGAGATTCCGCTGTACTTCGATGCCTGCCGCTTTGNNGCCAAGAAAGACGGCATGGCCAACATCGGCGGCTTTCTCTGCACCAACGACGACATTCTGGCCCGCCAGGAGAAGAATCTGCTGATTCTGACCGAGGGCTACCCCACGTATGGCGGGCTTGCCGGGCGCGACCTGGAGGCAGTCGCGGTGGGCATTCAGGAATCGTTGCAGGAGGATTACTTGCACTACCGGATCGCCTCAACGGCTTACCTGGGCGACCACATTGCCGAGCAAGGCGTGCCCATTGTGCAGCCGCCCGGAGGCCATGCCATCTATCTCGACGCCAAAGCCTTTCTGCCGCACATTCCGCAGGACCAGTTTCCCGGCGTGGCGCTGGCCGCGGAGTTGTATCTGGAGGGCGGCATCCGGTCTGTCGAGATTGGCAGCCTGATGTTTGGCGCGGCGGCGCAGATGGAACTGGTTCGGCTGGCCATTCCGCGGCGCGTCTACACCCAGAGCCACATCGATTACGTGGTGGAGATTATCTTGCAGGTCTTCGCGCGGCGCGCCCAGATTAAAGGCCTGCGGCTGACCTACGAAGCGCCCTTTCTGCGCCACTTTACCGCGCACCTGGAGCCGGTGAGCTGATCATGCTGTCACCGCTTCAATAAATCGATGGGCTGGGTGAAGTCCGTGACGCGAATGTGCTTTGCCAACTCCGGATGCTG
>PMGP01000396.1:6844-11375 GCA_003156235.1 Acidobacteriaceae bacterium | reverse complement strand
CGATGGCGGCTACACCTTCCACCTGATCGCCCGCGACGGCGCGCGGCTGGTGATCGACGGCGTGGAAGTGGCCAAGACCGGGCCTTCTTTTGCCCAGGTTTGCAACTCGCCGGGCAATGCAATGCGTTTTGATCGCGGCTCGCTGGGCTTGCGCGCCGGCAAGTACGCGTTTCATCTGGAGGGTTTGCACTCGGCCAGCGAGGGCGCGCCCCGCCTGCTGTGGGAAGGCCCGGCACTGCCCCTGACCGACGTGCCCCCGGCGGCTTATAGCCATCCAAGGCAGGATGCGGTAAAAGCAGGGAATAAACAAGGGACTAGGGACTAGGGACTAGGGAATAGGGAATAGGGAATAGGGACTAGTTCAAGCAACGATCTTCCGCAACACAGGAGGAATACAAAAAATGGCAGAGCCACAAAGCAATCTCATTGTTCTTGAAAAGCGCTATCGGCGGCTGATGGTCCTTACGGTCTGCCTGATTGCAGCGGTGCTGGCGCAGACGGCTTACACGGCATGGGCTACACGCAGCTCGCGCACAAACGGAGAGATTCTGCGCGCCCGCGGCCTGGTGATCACCGACGACAAAGGAACGACGCGCGTTATAATCGGCGCGCCACTGCCAGGCGCCTCATATTTCGGGAAAGTGCAACGTAGCGGTCCAGGGCGCGGTTCAATCTCCGGCTTGCTTATCGTGGATGCCACTGGCACCGAGCGAGGCGGCTATGTAACAAGCGACCAAGAAGACGGCAATGCGCTCCTTTCCCTTGATGGGCGGGATTTCCAAACTGTTATGCTCCTGGCGGAACCAAATGGCAGCACAACTTTCAAAATATGGGACCAAACTCACAGTTCGGTTATGATGGGCGCCTATGAAAACGGCCCATTCCTGAATCTCAAGCGGGAAGGGTCGCTCGTTTCGGCGCAGCCGCCGGGGAACGCTCTGGTTTCTGATCCGCGCCCTTTGTTTCGCTATTGATTCTGTCCTTCGAGGCATGAGAACCGATGAAGAATGGATGGATTTTCGGTTGTGTTGTGGCGCTGTGCGTGGCAACGCCGGCGTTGGCCGAGGACAAGCAGCCGGCCGCATTGCACGGCTCGACGCAAATTCTGGTCGTCACGACTCAGGATTGGAACGGAGTCGAGGGGACGTTGCAGGCGTATGAGCGGCCCCAGGCAGGCAAAAAATGGATGGCCGCCGGCGACCCCATCCCCGTTGTGGTGGGCAAGAAGGGTCTTGGATGGGGCGCGGGAGTGGCGGCGGAGGCCGGACGGCGAGCAGCGAATGACCCTGTAAAGAAGGAAGGCGACGGAAAATCGCCTGCGGGAATCTTTCGCCTGAGCACGATTTTTGGATACGCGGCACAGGAGCCGCCGGGATGGAAGATGCCTTACCTGAATCTCACCCCGTCGGTCGAATGTGTGGATGATGCTCGATCAAAGTTCTACACACGCGTGCTGGATCGGGCGTCGGTTGCGCCCGACTGGAATAGTTCCGAGCAGATGTTGCGCCCCGATGGGGAGTACCGCTGGGGGCTGGTGGTCGATCACAACGCGGAGCCGGTGACTGCTGGCGCAGGCTCGTGCATCTTCCTGCACATCTGGCTGGGACCTGGCGTGGGAACCACCGGATGCACGGCCATGGCGCAGGAGCAGCTTGAAGGCTTGCTGGCGCGGCTTGATCCGGCGAGGAATCCGCTGCTGGTGCAGTTGCCGCGCCCCCAGTATAAGAAGCTGAGAAGGCGCTGGAAGTTGCCGGCAACTCATCGATAGGCTTGACTTCGGTGCAGAACGCCGGTGACGGAGATGTTGTTTTCACCCATCTGCTTGAAGAAGACGCGATAGTCACCGCAGCGGAGGCGGAAGCCGTTCATGGGCGGCTTGAGCTTCTTCACATCGCCATTGCGTGTGGCGAGATAGCGGTCTATGCAGTGGAGAATTTCAAGAGCGGCCTCGCGATCAATGGCGCGAAGATTCGCGCGAGCTTCGAGCGACCAGTTGATGGTCAGTCGCGGAGAAGCCGGCTGCTCGCTCACCGGACGAACTCGCGGAGAATCTCTTCGTGGGAGACGCTTTCACCACGGTCGAGCTGATCGCCGGAGCGTTTGATAGTGGCCACGGTCTCGGGGGTAAGTTCCTCTTCCTCGACCGGAGCCATTGCCAGAGAACGGGAAAGCGGCTCAACCAGTACTTCGAGAAGGTTGTGGACGGCGAATAGCTTTTTCTCCGGCAGCACATCGATGAGCAAGTGAGCCTGCTGGCGTTGCTGAACGAAATCGAGTTCCATGCACACCCCCCATAGCGGGCAAGTTGCTTGCTGTAATTATCGTACTCCTTTTCGATTTCCATGCGGGAAGCCGAATTGCTGTTCCGGCTCTTGCTACTTCGGCAACTGCGACGCATTCCAGCCGCCGCCCAAAGCCCGTACCAACCCCACGCTGGAGACGAATTGGCGCGTCTGAATGCTGATGGCGGTGCGCTGGTTCTGGAGCAGCGCGGCCTCTGCCGTCAGCACTTCCAGGTAGCCGGTGACGCCGCCTTTGTAGCGCTGATTGGAAATGTCGTAGGAGTCTTGGGCTGACTTGACGGCCTGCTGCTCGACAGTGGATTCCTGCTCAAGAATCCGCAGGCCGGAGAGTTGGTCTTCCACGTCGTTGAAGGCAGCGATGACGACAGCCTTGTAGGCGGCGGCCTGGGCTTCGTAGCTGTGGCGGGCTGAGTCGGTGAGGGCGTGGCGCCGGCCGGCGTCGAAGAGCAGCTCCGTTGCCTGCGCGCCCAGGGACCACAGCGCGCTGGGGCCTTGTATCAATGTGCCGACGTTCATGCTCTCAAAGCCGCCGGTTCCATTCAGAGTGATGGTGGGATAGTAGGCGCTGACGGCAATGCCGATCTGNNCGAGCAGTTGCGAAGGCACGCCTACGGGAACTTTGGGCAGTGATAATTCCTGAGACTGGGTAGGCGATTGGGCAGGAGACTGTGCGGGAGAGAGGACAAGCGGCGAGGGCGGAATGCTGAAGTCGGAGAGATTGAGGTTGGCGATGGTGCCGATAGCGTGCTCGTACTGAGCGCGAGCCACGCCCACGTCGATGCGTTGCGCGCGCACGGTTTCCAGTTGCGTGCGGGCCTGGGCTACGTCGGCCTCGGTGCCGATACCTCCGGCCAAGCGGCGCTGAGTCAGGTCGAGCTGGCGTTCCAAGTCAGAGACAGTGTCGTCGAGCAGCTTGATCTGGGCGTCCAGGCCGCGCAACTGGAAGTAGTTGGCGGCCATTTCAGCATGAAGGCTGAGGTCGATGTTTGCCTGGTCGGCAGCGCTGGCTTGTGCGCTGGAGCGGGCGGCCTCGACGGTGCGGCGGATGCGGCCCCAGAAATCCGGCTCCCAACTTGCCTGGCCGGTGATCGCGAAGTCATTGTAGGTGGTGGGTTTGCTGGCCGAGTAAGAGGGGCCGTTCGCGGAAATTTTGTTGCGCGATGCGGAGGGTCCGGCGGAGAGCGTTGGGTAAAATGCGGCGCGGGCTACGGTGATCTGGTCGCGGGCGGCAAGATAGGTTTCCAGAGCCTGGCGGAGGGTCTGGTTGTTGGCGGCGATGCGGTCCTCTAACTGGTTGAGCTGCGGATCCTGGTAGATCTCCCACCACTTGCCGCGCAGCAGTCCGTCGGAGGGATTCGCGGGTTGCCATGCGCCGCCGGTGGGGGCGGGCGGAGGTTGGAGCACGGTGGTCGCGCCGGTTTCCTTGTAGGCCGGGGGAGCTTCGTAGCCGGGGCGGTTGTAGTTGGGACCGACGGGCTTGCAGCCGGCGAGGAAGGTTAGGGTGAGGAGGCAGGCAGCGAGATGTACTCGATTCCTGGGATTATTCGATAAAGGCAGCAAGTTAGCCACCGCTTCGCGGTGATAGCGAGTTAGCAAGTTAGCGAATTCACGGAGTTTATCCGCGACATGAGGTGAAGGCATGATCATCTGCCTCCCGCATTGGTTTGGCTGCCGGAACTCACCACCTGGACCTTTTCGCCTTCGATGAGGGAGTCGGGCGGGTCCTGGATCACATGGTCACCGAGGCTGAGCCCGGTGACGATTTGCACACTGGCCCCATCGTCCTCGCCGATGACCACGGGAACCAGGTGGGCGACATTGCCGTTGACCACAACGCCCACGCGCAGGCCCTCCTTGCGGAAGATGAGCGCCGCGGCGGGCACGATGAGGGCGGGTCCGGCGGAGGGCGTCTTGAAGTGAACCTCGGCCAGCGAGCCGGGAAGCAACTCACCGGCGTGGTTGTCAACGTCGATCTCCACCAGGAGGGTGCGGCTGACGGGGTCAATGGCGTCCGCGGTGCGGACTAGAGAGCCCTGATAAATTTTTCCCGCGTGCTCGGCGAAGGTCAGGTCGATCTTCGCGCCCGGTTTCACGTTGGCGGAATAAATCTGCGGCAGGTTGGTGTAGACGCGCAGGGTCTGGAGAGCTTGCAGGCGAAAAAGCTCCTTGCCCGCGCCGGGGTCGATGAGCTGGCCGGTGTCGATGTTGCGGGCGGTGATGACGCCGTC
>PMGP01000396.1:0-6790 GCA_003156235.1 Acidobacteriaceae bacterium | reverse complement strand
CTGGATGCGGGCGTTGTTGGCGTTGGCCTGGGCGGTATTCAGGTCGGCCTGGGCCTGGGCCAATTGCTGATCCAGTTCGGGCGTGGCAATCTCCGCCAGCAGAGCGCCCTTCTTTACCCGCGCGCCAATGTCGAAGTACCAGCGCGTGAGGTAACCAGATGTCCGCGCGAAGATGGGCGAATCGGTGAAGGAGGTCACGTTGCCGGGGAGCACGAAGCTGTCCACGGGCGCGCCTGCTTTGGGCGCGGCGACGATCACCGTGGGCGCGGCCAGATCCGTGGTGCGCTCGGACAGATTCTTGTCAGCACGCATGCGGCTCCAGATGCCGATGCCCGCCAGGACGGCCGCAATGACGACGACAACGGCTACGCCCACGAGTGCCTTGCGCGGCGAGATGGCCGGCTGTTGGGGCGCGGATTCGTGTTCGTGACCTGACTGGTGACTAGGTTGCTGGTTCGAATTGGATTCGTTGGTCATGAATAACTACTCCGGTGTCTCGTCAAACTCGTCGATGGTTCCGGCCAATGCCGCGCCGTGGGCCGTCTTGCGGCGGCTTTCCAGCCAGCCGTGAGCGATGGAGAAAGATGCAGGAACAAAGAAGAGCGTGGCTACAGTGGCCAGCAGCAGGCCGCCAATGACGGCGCGGCCCAGCGGGGCGTTTTGCTCGCCGCCGTCGCCCAGGCCCAGGGCCATGGGCACCATGCCGATAATCATGGCCAGGGCGGTCATCAGCACCGGGCGCAGGCGGACAAAGCCGGCATTGAGCGCCGCCGTGCGCGCGTCGCCCACCAAAATCTCCAACTGCTCGCGTGCAAAGGTCACCACAAGAATCGAGTTGGCCGTAGCCACGCCCATGCACATGATGGCGCCGGTAAGCGCCGGCACGCTGAGGCGGGTGTTGGTGAGGAAGAGGAACCAGACGATGCCGGCCAGGGCAGCGGGCAGCGCGGCGATGATGATGAAGGGGTCGAGCCAGGATTGGAAGTTGACCACAATCAGCAGGTAAACCAGCAGGATGGAGAACGCCAATCCGCCCAGCAGGCCGATATAGGACGATTTCATGGTTTCGCTCTGACCGCGCAGGATGAATTGCGAACCGCGCGGCAGCTCGGACTTGTGATTGCCGATAATCTTTTCAATCTTGCGCGTCACTGTGCCCAGGTCGGTTCCATCCACGTTGGCATAGATATCGATGACCGGCTGCACGTTGTAGTGGCTTACCGTGCCCAGCTCAGAGCCTGGGGTGATGGTGGCCAGGTTGCCTAGAATCTGCTCTGTTTGCAGAGCGCCGTGCGTTCCGATGGCGGCGGAGCTGCTGGCCTGTTGCGACGTGCCTGGGCCATTGACAGGCAGGCTCTGAAGCGCGGCCAGCGAGTCAACCTTATACTGCGGAGCCTGTACGGCCACGTTGTAGGTAACTCCGTTTTTGGGGTCGAGATAGAAGCTGGGAGTAGTCTGGAAGCTGCCGCTAAGGGCGACGAGCATACTGGTGGCCACGTCCTTCTGTGTCAGGCCGATCTGCTGGGCGCGGGTGCGGTCCACGTCTACCTTCATCATGGGGTAGTCGAAGGGCTGCTGGATGCGCGCGTCGGCTGCGCCGGGGACATAGCGAACCTCATTGATCATGCGCTCGGCCAGAGCGCGATTGCCATAAAGATCGGGGCCGACAATCTGGATGTCGATGGGCGCCGACAGACCGAAGTTGAGAATCTGGGTGACAATGTCCACCGGCAGCATATAGAAGGTGACGCCGGGATACTGGCGGGTCAGCTCGGCGCGCAGGCGCTCCACATAATTCGCGGTGGGATGATGGTCTTCTGACAACTGCACCTGAATGTCGGCGTCGGCCGGGCCGATGGGGGCCGAGGTCGAGTAGGAGAGGTTCAGGCCGGAGTTGGGCAGGCCGATGTTATCCACGATGGAAACGACCTCTTTGGCGGGAATCTGCTGGCGGATGGTCGCATCGATGCGATCGCAGAGTGCGGCCGTCTCCTCGATGCGCGTGCCGGTGCGGGCGCGCACGTGAATCTTGAACTGCCCGGAGTCCACCGAGGGAAAGAAGTCCTGGCCGAGGAAAGGCGCCAGTCCCAACGATCCGACGGCAAACAAGAGGAAGAGAACGAGAAAAACCACAGAGTGGTCCACGCATAAGGTCAGCAGGCGCAGATAGGCGTGGCGAAAGCGCTCAAAGCCGGACTCGAAGCCATGCTGGAAGCGGATGAAAGGGTTGCGGCTGGAACGTTTTTGCAGGGCCTCGGCTTCGTCATGCTCCTTGAGCAGGTACTTGGCCATGGTGGGCACCAGCGTACGCGAGAGGAAATAGCTGGCCAGCATGGCGAAGACCACTGCCTCGGCCATGGGGACGAACAGGTAGCGCGCCACGCCGCCGAGGAAGAACATGGGCACAAAGACGATGCAGATGGCCAGGGTGGAAACCAGGGCGGGGACGGCGATCTGCGCCGAGCCGTCGAGAATGGATTGCTCCAGCTCCTTGCCTTCTTCCAGAAAGCGGTTGATGTTTTCGATGGCCACGGTGGCATCGTCTACCAGGATGCCGACGGCCAGCGCCATGCCTCCCAGGGTCATGATGTTGATGGTCTCGTGCAGCATGGAGAGCACGCTGAGCGAACACAGAATGGAGAGCGGAATGGAAACCGCAATGATGACCGTGGAGCGGAAACTCCCCAGGAAGACCAGGATCATGATGGCCGTGAGGCAGGCGGCGATGATGGCCTCGCGAACCACGCCGTTGATGGCGCCGCGGACGAAGATTGACTGGTCGGCGAGCGCCTTGATCTGCATCTGCGGCGGCAAGCTTCCCTTCAGCTCCGGGCTCACCAGCTTTTCACGCACGTTGCGGATGATGTCCAGCGTGGAGGCCGAGCCGATTTTCAAGATGGACATCATGATGGCGCGTTTTCCGTCCACATGCACGATGTTGGTCTGAGGCGGACTTCCGTCGCGCACGTGGGCCACGTCGCGGATGTAGATCACCGCGCCGTTCACCGCCTTGATGGGCAGGTTGTTCAGCTCATCGACAATCGGCGGGGCGGAGTTGGTTTCGACGGCGTACTCGAAGCGGTCGACCTTCATCGTCCCAGAGGGCACGATCAGGTTTTGCGCGGAGACGGCGTTGACCACATCGACCGGCGAGAGCCCTTTGGCTTGCAAAGCGTGCAGGTCCAGGTCCACCTGAATCTGGCGCTGCTTGCCGCCGTAAGGAAAGGGCGTCTGCTGTCCCTGGATAGTGGCCAGTTGGGTGCGGATATTGTTCTGACCCAGGTCGTTCAACTGCTGTTCGTTGAGCCCTTGACCAGAGAGGCCCAGCATCAGAATGGGTACGCTGGAGGCGTTGTACTGAATGATGAACGGCGGCAGCGAACCGGGCGGCAAACTGCGCAACTGCACCTGGCTGATGGCCGTGACTTGGGCTACGGCGCTGGCGATGTTGACCTGCGGATGAAAAAATATTTTGATGAGTCCGACGCCGTTGAGCGACTGCGACTCGATGTGCTCGATGTCGTTGACCGTAGTGGTCATGCCCCGCTCGCTGTTGGTCACGATGCGGTTGGCCATTTCCTGCGCCGAAAGGCCGGTGAAGTTCCACACCACCGTGACCACCGGAATGTCGATGTTGGGGAAGATGTCCGTGGGCATCGTCTCGATGCTGAAGACGCCGAAAATCAGGATTAAAAGCGCAAATACGACGAAGGTATAAGGCCGCCGCAGCGNNAAGCCGGACAATCCACATAGGGTAGGTGCTCGCTTCGGTTTCCGGGACCGGATGGCGCTCACCGCCCGGCTCCGTTCCAACAAGTGTTCAAACTATCATCGTAGACGAACAGACCGGCGAAAAGGAGTGCGCATGGGAAATGGGGTTCCGCGTGCTGGTTTATAGACGGATGAACACACGGAAAAGGCGCATTTCGTGGCGGCTGGTCGTCCCGGGATTTGTTCCTCTTTCGGGTGGCATCATTATTCTGGTACATGGCGCGCCCCGGCACGTTGCGCCAGCATACAAGCGTCGCTCGATTCGCTTAAAATAGTATCGTCTTGCTTTCATGGGGAGGCGTTTCTCATTTGGGGAGTACCCCGCTCCCGCAATGGATGCGCCTGGGCGAACGAAACCTTTGAGGAAACTCAAGCGTCCGTAGAAACGAGCACGGGCAGAGGGTCTTTCGCCCGGAACGGCAACACCGCCAGCCAACAGCGAACAGCTTACAGCAGACAGTTGTCCGTATGCATGTGAACTGAAAGCTGTCGGCTGCAATCTGTAAGCTGAACATTTTGCGGACATTCACTCAAGAGAAAACGGCGGGAATCGACATCATGTCCATTGAAGACGCTTCGGAGTCCCATCTGGCCTCATCTGGGATCGAGCAACAATCTTCTCCACACAAGAGTTCCTGGGTGCGCATTGTGATTTATCTGGTGCTGCTCGGTCTCGTAATCCTGGTCGTCTGGCGAATCTATGAGAGCCAGAAGCAGAATGCGGCCAACAGTGCCAGCCAGGCGGCGGCGCTTCAGAGCCGGCCGGTCCCGGTGCAGGTGGCAGCAGCCGAGCAGAAGCCGATGCCCATCTTCCTGACCGCGCTGGGCACGGTGACGCCTTACATGAGCGTTACCGTCAAGGCAAGAGTCAGCGGCGAACTTGAACCGGTCCGGTTCACCGAAGGCCAGCAGGTGAAGCAGGGTCAAACCATCCTGGTGATCGACCCCAGGCCCTATAAGGCTGCTTTGGACCAGGCCAAGGGCACTTTGGCGCACGATGAAGCGCTTTTGAAGAACGCCCAGGCGGAGTTTGCGCGCTACAAGGCGCTATACGCGGCAGGCGTGACTTCCAAGGAGACGCTGGATGCCGATGAGGCGTCGCAAGGTCAGTACCAAGGCGCCATCGAGTCCGACAAGGCGGCCATCGAAACCGCTCAGTTGCAACTCAACTGGTGCACTATCCAGTCGCCCATCAGCGGCAAAATCGGCCTGCGCCTGGTGGACCCCGGCAACATCATCACCGCCAACACAACTAACCTTGTTATTATCAATCAGTTCCAGCCGATTGCGGTTTACTTTACCCTACCCGAGGACGAGCTTCCCCAGGTGCTTCACAAGTTGGCGGCGGAAAAGCGCCTGGCTGTGGACGCCTACGACCAGGACAACATACAGAAGCTGGCCACGGGCTATCTGCTCACCGCCGACAACCAGATCGACACCACCACCGGAACCGGCAAGCTGAAGGCCGTCTTCGACAACAAAGACGCGGCGCTGTTCCCCAACCAGTTCGTCAACATTCATCTGGTGATGGAAGACCGGCCGAACGCGCTGGTGGTTCCCTCGGCGGCTCTCCAGACCGGCAACCAGGGTTCATATGTGTGGGTGGTCGACAATGCCGACGCGCAGGGAAACGGAAGCGCCAGAATCCAGCTTGTGAAGGTGGCTTTGGCCGAGGGACAGGTGACCATTCTGGACGGCGGCCTGCAAGCGGGCCAGAATGTGGTGGTGGACGGCGCAGACCGGTTGCGCCCCGGACAAAGTGTGACCGCCAGCCTGGCTCGCCAACGCGGAGGACAGGGTGCGAAGGGGCAAAGCACGGGGCAGGGTAGCAACGGCCCGTTTGCAGCGCCCAATGCAACTGCGCAGCCCGGCACGCCGACGGGTGCAGGCCAAGGCAAATCCGATAAGAGGAACAAACAGTGAGCCTTAGCCCTTCCCGGCCATTCATTCTGCGTCCGGTGGCGACCTCGCTGCTGATGGCGGCTATTCTGCTGGCGGGCTTCGTTGGCTACCAGCAGTTGCCGGTCTCCGCCTTGCCCGAAGTGGATTACCCGATTATCCAGGTGCTCACCTTCTATCCTGGCGGCGGGCCGGAGGTGATGGCCTCGTCGGTCACCGCGCCCCTGGAGCGGCAGTTCGGCCAGATGCCGGGACTCAAGCAGATGACCTCGGTCAGCAGCGGCGGCGGCTCGGTCATTACCCTCGAATTCAACCTCGACGAGAACATCGACGTGGCCGAACAAGAGGTGCAGGCGGCCATCAACGCGGCCAATAGCTTTTTGCCCGCCGACCTGCCCAACCCGCCCATCTACAGCAAAGTGAACCCCGCCGACGCGCCCATCATGACGCTGGCGCTGACCTCCGACTCGCTGCCTTTGGATAAGATCGAGGACGCGGCCGACACCAATCTGGCGCAGAAGATTTCCCAGGTCACCGGCGTGGGACTGGTCTCCATCGCCGGCGGGCAAAAGCCTTCGGTGCGCATACAAGCCAACCCGGCCCAACTAGCCGCCTACAACCTGAGCCTCGAAGACCTGCGCACCGCGCTGGCCGCGGCCAATGTTGATCAGGCCAAGGGCACGCTGAACGGCAGCCGCCAGTCGTACACCATCGGCGCTAATGACCAATTATTATCGAGCGGCGACTACAAGCCGGTGATCGTGGCCTATCGCAACGGGGCCGCGGTGCGCGCTTCCGACGTGGCGGTGATCGTCGATGCCGCCGAAAATAATCAGCAAGCCGCCTGGATGGATCGCCAGCCCGCGGTCATCGTCAACATTCAGCGCCAGCCAGGCAAGAACATTATCGACGTCGTCGATAGCATCCGCAAGCTGCTGCCGCAATTGCAGAGCAGCCTGCCGGCCACCGTGCAGGTGAAGATTCTCACCGACCGCACCACCTCCATCCGCGCCTCTGTTCGCGACGTTGAATACGAGCTCATGCTGACCATCGCGCTGGTCATCATGGTCATCTTCCTTTTTCTTCGCAATCTGGCCGCCACCATCATCCCCTCGGTCGC
>PMGP01000438.1 GCA_003156235.1 Acidobacteriaceae bacterium | reverse complement strand
GACTTAATCAGAGATTCCTTAGTTCTACTTCGAATGCGAATTCAAGGGCGCTTTGCAGTTTGAAGGGTGCGGGTTAAAGCCCGTACCCTTCACTTATCATCAAGTGATTGGGTTCTATATTACGAGTTCGGTGGAGGTTGTTCGCTTGATTCGCCTTCGTATTCTTCTTTTGGTTCTTATTGCTGCCTCGCTTTCGATTGTGCCCGGATTCGCGCAGACGGCCCCGCAAGAAGCACAGGCTATTCTTCTCTCGCCTGCCCAACTTGAAACTCTCGCTGGCGAATATACCGATCCGCATGAGCCCGACACGCCGATCAGCTTTTACGTCCAGGACGGAAAGCTCATTGTGGAGTCTGAGCGCAACGTTTCCACCGAACTCAAGCCTATTTCCACCACCGAATTCAGTTGGCCCCACGCGAAGTTTACCTTGCGGTTTATCCTCGACGCCGCAGGCCATGGCAACAGCGTGATCTTTTCCGACACGCCCAACGACACTTATCGCCGCACCGGTGAGCCCGTCCATCACCTCTTCCACGATTACCAGCGCACGGAAGCGATGATTCCCATGCGCGACGGGGTCAAGCTGCATACGGTGATTCTGAAGCCCGCCGACATCACTACGCCGCTGCCATTTCTTATCCTGCGCACGCCCTACGGCGTGGACGGAACAAGCCGGACTTCATTTTTCAGCAGCCGGCAGGAGTTGGCTCGCGACGGCTACCTCTATGTTGCGCAGGATATTCGCGGCCGCTACAAGAGCCAGGGCGAATTCATCATGAGCCGGCCGTTGGCGGAACATCGAGACACGAAAGCTACGGACGAGAGTACAGACGCATACGACACGGTGGCATGGCTGCTGAAGAATGTGGAGAGCAACAACGGGCGCGCGGGATTCATCGGCACCAGCTATCCAGGCTTTCTGGCCATGGCGGCCGGCATCGATCCGCACCCCGCCGTGAAGGCCATCTCTCCGCAGGCGCCGATGATCGATGCATGGATGGGCGATGACTTCTTCCACAACGGCGCCTTCCGCCAGAGTTACGGCTACGACTACGTGCTCAGAATGGAGAGCGGCAAAGAAGAAATTATCCCTGACTACGGCAAGGACAAGGACGGGAAGCCACGCGATGGTTTTGATTTTTTTCTGGAGCGCGGAAACTTTGCGGAAGACGTGAAACAATCCGGCTCCAAAACACTGCCCACCTGGAAACTCTTCCTCGAACACCCCGCTTATGACAGCGTCTGGCGCTCGCGCGGCGTACAGCATTCGCTCTCGACAGTTGCTGTTCCCACTCTGACCGTGGGCGGCTACTACGACCAGGAAGATATGTTTGGACCGCAGATTGAGTACTCCATGCTCGAACCGCACGATCTGAATCACCAGAACTATCTCGTACTCGGTCCTTGGCGTCATGGAAATTGGGCGTCTTCTTCGCGCCATCTGGGCAATCTGGATTACACCGAGCCAGTCGGCAAGGAGTTCCGCGCCCGCATCGAGGCAAAGTTCTTTGCTCACTATTTGAAGGACGCGCCCGGCGAGAATTCAGCGGGCTTCGCTCTGGAAGACACGGCCAGCTTTCAGACTGGCTCGAACACCTGGAAATATTATTCTCACTTTCCTCCGATGGAATCCCATTCCACCAGCCTGCATCTCGCGGGTGGTAGATTGTTGAGTTGGCGTGGCTCAACGGCGCAGGCCCAAAACCAATCCCAAAACCANNATCCCAAAACCAATCCCAAAAACAATCCCAAAAACAATCCCAAAAACAATCTATGACCAGTTACATGAGCGACCCAGCGAATCCTGTTCCATACCGCCATCGGCCCATCCAGGAGACTTATAGCGAGGGCTCGCAGTGGGGCAACTGGCTCGTGGAAGATCAGCGCTTTGTCACTGATCGCAAGGACGTGGCTGTGTGGAAGCTGCCGGTGCTTAAGCAGGATTTAGTGCTGACCGGCGACGTGACTGCCGATATTTTCGCCTCGACCACGGGCACAGACAACGATTTGGTGGTCAAGTTGATCGACCAGTACCCGGCCGACGATCCCGATGCGAAGATGCGCGGCTACCAACTGATGACCAACGCGGAAATCTTCCGCGGCCGGTATCTGGAATCATTCGAGAAGCCGAAGCCGTTGAAGGCGGGTTCTATCCGCGAATACAAATTTTCGCTGCACGACGTGGACCACGTCTTCAAGGCTGGGCACACGGTGATGGTGGAGATTCAGAGCACATGGTTTCCGCTCTACGACCGCAATCCGCAGAGCTTTGTGCGCAACATCATGACCGCGAAACCGGCAGACTACCAGCCAGCGACGATCACCATCTACTCCGGCACTGGGCACGACTCGGTGTTGCAGGTGCCGCTGATGAACGCCTGTGACCAAATCGAGTGCTTTTGAGGGGCGTCCGTCCGCACCGGCGGTAATTTGACATCCGCGGAGCACCCGCGCATCATCGTTCTATGGAACTTCGAGTAACGCTCGACGATGAGGTGACGCTGCGTGCGCAGGAAAAAGCGCAATCCGTCGGGCTTACCCTCGAACAGGCTATTGCAACCTACGTCTGGAGAATTGCCGAAGATACTGAGCCCCTGGAAAATGAGCTCTCTCCGGACGGCACGCCATTGCGGCGGACACTTCGCCAGCAGATGTACCGCGTAGGCGCATAGGCCCTCGTTTCGCGCTAGAATAGAAACAGCACTATGGCCATGCATCAGCCCATTCCGGCCTTGCTCTAGCGGCGCCCGCCGCCTATACTCTTTCTCCGCCCATTTTCAATTCCACAAAGAACATTAGAAACACGCCCCCTTGCGGGCCAGTAAGGATTCGTCATGATTGACCGTTTGGAACAGATGGAGCGGCGCTACGAAGAGCTCTCCGCTCAGCTCTCGTTGCCCGAGATTGCCAAAGACCGCGAAAAATATCAGAAGGCCGGCAAGGCGCTCAGCGACTTGGAAACTCCGGTGATGAAGTATCGCGAACTGAAGCTGGTGCGCTTAGGGCTGGCCCAATCGCGCGCCATGCTGGCTGACCCGGAGATGAAGGAGATGGCCGAGGAGGAGATTGCCCAGCTTGCGCCTC
The DNA here is from genome assembly GCA_003156235.1 of Acidobacteriaceae bacterium. GTDB lineage: Bacteria > Acidobacteriota > Terriglobia > Terriglobales > Acidobacteriaceae > Telmatobacter. The sequence continues at coordinate 6,562 of PMGP01000438.1, read as the reverse complement.
GTGAACCTGCGCTCGAAGAAGAGATCAAGATGCTGTTGCTGCCCAAGGACCCCAACGACGAGAAGAACGTGATCCTGGAAATCCGCGCTGGGACGGGTGGCGACGAGGCCTCGCTGTTTGCCGCCGAGGTCTTCCGCATGTACACGCGCTTCGCCGAGCAGCATCGCTGGAAGGTCGAGCTGCTGTCGATGTCCGAATCAGGCGTGGGCGGATACAAGGAAGTCATCGCCATTATCGAGGGCGAGCGAGTTTATTCGCAGATGAAGTGGGAGAGCGGCGTGCATCGCGTGCAGCGCGTTCCGGCGACTGAGACGCAGGGGCGCGTACACACCTCGGCGGTGACCGTGGCCGTGCTGCCCGAAGCCGAAGAGGTGGACGTGAAGATCGAGGCCAAGGACATTCGCATCGACACCTTCTGCTCGTCGGGCCCCGGCGGNNCATATTCCGACGAACACGGTGGTCAGTTGCCAGGATGAGAAATCACAGATCAAGAACCGCGAAAAAGGAATGCGGGTGCTGCGCTCGCGGCTCTACGAGCAGGAGATGGATAAACAGAATGAGCTGTTGGCCAAGGAGCGCAAGCAGCAGGTGGGCACNNCAGCTCGACCAGGTGATGGAAGGCCGATTGCAGCCTATCGTCGATGCGCTGATTACCCATTCCCAGGCGGAGCAGTTGAAGGCCGACGGCAATTCATGAACCAAAAGGAATCAAAGATTCGTGCATTAATCGACGAAGCCGAGCATACGCTCTACGAGGGGCCGCATCCTGAGCGTGCTCGGCGCGATTCTGAGACTCTAATGCTGCATACTCTTAGAGAAACCACGCATGAGAGAAACGGAGGCTGGATTATCGAGCAGGGAGTCCCGTTCGCGCTTAGAATCACGCAGGATATAAACAGTGCATGGCTGGCTGCACACGGCAACAATTCGCTATTTAGGAACAGTCCAAGAGCAAGATTTATCGAATACGTCGAGAGAAGACGCACAGGCGAACCCATCCAATACATCACGGGCGAGACGGAATTTTACGGCCTGCCGTTTCGCGTTACGCCGGACGTACTGATTCCGCGGCCAGAGACCGAGCACCTGGTGGAAAAGGTAATCGAACTTGCTGCGCGCTTCCAGCAGCCGCGCATCGTGGATGTGGGCACGGGCTCGGGAGCGATTGCTGTTGCTTTGGCTCATAAGCTGCCTCAAGCCTCGATCACGGCAATCGATCTTTCTTCATCCGCCCTTGCAATTGCCGGAGAAAACGCAAAACTCAACGAAGTTGATCTTCGTTTTCTTGAGGGCGACCTGCTTTCGCCGGTTGCCGGGGAGCGATTTGAGATTGTCGTCTCCAATCCGCCTTACGTGCCGGAGACCGACCGCGCCACGCTCTCCGTCGAGGTGCGGGAATACGAGCCCGCGCTGGCGCTGTTTGCAGGAGACGATGGGCTTGACGTTTACCGCCGCCTGATTCCCGCAGCCTTTGACGCGCTCGTTCCCGGCGGTTTTGTGGCGCTCGAAATCGGCTACGGGCAATCGACGGCAATTACTGAGCTGCTGGCGCGCGCCGGATTTGAGCAGATCGAGTTTGTTCCTGACCTGCAAAATATTCCCCGCGTTGCCTGCGCCCAGCGGCCGTGAATCTTACCCAGAGGACGGTTCTTTCAGGCGCATATGGAAGTTGAATACCAGCAGGGTCAGGATTCCAAAGACCATGGACATCAACGCCAGGGGCGCGCCGAAGGGATAGCCTTCGGAGAGCGATAGGCGGATCAGGATGGTGGAGACCACGAACGCGGCGTTGCGAAAGACCAGTTCATAAACCCCGGAGACCACCAGCGACAGGATGAGGATGAGGACATCGGTGAAGATCATCACGGTGAACAGGTCGTTATAAAACGTGGTTGCCGATTCGATGGTTCCGTGCCCGTTCAGGAGCGTGCCGAGGATGGCGAAGGCCAGGAGGCCGATGTTGTAAACGGCCATGCCCAGCAGAAGCGAGGCAAGCCCGACGGCAACCACCTTCTTCTGGGCAATGAACAGCGCCGCTCCGCGCGACCGGATCGCCGTTCCTGACGGCTGTGTGCGCTGCAACGCCACGTGCCGAAAAACGCCCACCAAAAAGAACATCAGGAATCCGCCCCACATATCGAAGAAGGCGGGAAGGGCATCCATGCCCAACCGGTGCTGTGTAACCAGATCGCTGGCCGCGGCAATGTCCTTGAAGACATCGCGGATGAAGATCAGCGAGACAATCTCGAACTGGCTGGCGATGGAGCGCGTGGTGGATGCGGGCAGCGCGGAAATAAGGATCAGCACCTCGTAGAAGAGGATGAAGTTGAACGGAGTGGAGATCGCGGAAAGGTAGTTATGCCCGGCCTCGGCGATCAGCAGCGGAGGATGGGCGAGCGAACGGGCAAGAAAGATCAGCGCCAAATGAATGACGAAACCGGCTAAGCCCAGGAAGATGACCAACTGACGGAGCATGGCCTTGTTGGTCTCGGAAAAGAACAGGTCATACAGGGCATCGATCCGCAACCAGAGGCGAACGAGCATCCTGCTCTTGACCTGACCGGATTGGTTTTGGGTGTTTGCCATCGTCTCCGCCGATATGTCAAGGCTAGATTACCGTACTCGGCGCTGGGGCGGAGAATCTCATTTCAAAATTCACGCGAAAGGCTGCGGTTGCTGTCGTCTTTGGCCGTGCTTCATCCGTCTATGTTTTCAGGGAACCTGCTTGCGCCCTCTGTGGTTGTGTGAATGGAGATACTATGAAAATTCGTCTGTTGTCGGCAATCGTCTTCGGCCTCGCGCTTACCTTAGCCGCTTCCGCTCAGGATGCAAGCCAACGCGGCGGACGCGGTGGACGAGCAGGACAAGGCGGCTGGGGCGGCGGCATGGGTATGGGCAACGGCATTACAGGAACCGTGACGGAGGTTGCAGCCGACCATTACATCATCAAGACCGACGCGGGCGACATCTACACGATCCACTTCAGCGTCAATACGCGCATCGTGAAACAGGCGATCCAGCGACGGGGCGAGGGCGCCGACAATCCTCCTCAAACGATTCAACCCAGCGACATCAAGGTGGGCGATGCGGTGGGCGCAGCGGGAGAAGTGGATGCGGCGGCCAAATCCGTGGGCGCTGTGGTGATTGCGCAACTCGACCCGGAGCGCGCCAAACAGATGCGCGAGATGCGGGCCAACTACGGCAAGACCTGGTTGATGGGCAAGGTGACAGTGATCAACGAAACCAAGGTTACGCTGCTGGGCTCGGTGGACAACGCCGCGCACGCATTTGTGGCCGATGAAGACACCACCTTCCGCAAGCGCCGCGAACCGATCACCCTGGCTGATGTTCACGCGGGCGACGTGGTGCGCGTCGAGGGAGCGGTGAAGGATGGTATCTTCATAGCCGCATCGGTCGCCGTAATGGTCATGCCGCAGGGAGGAACCGTTCCGCACGACGCCTCGCCCGCGCCGCAACCCAGATAGTCTTGCGCATCATCAGACAGCCGATTGCAGCGCCGCCTCGGCCCACATCACGGCTTCGGCATAGCAACGGTAAATCTCTCTGCTGTTCAGTCCCTCTTCCTGGATGATCGCATCGCACGCGTCCCAATCGCCCTGCTCGTGAAACTCCACCCATTGGAGCAGGATGCGCTCTGGATTGGCGCTGCCTTTGAGGGCCTCGCGAATCTCATTGCGCAACGGCAGCGCGGGGGCCAGTTCTTCCATGGGCAGGCGCATCATGGCGGGCAGCAGGCTCATCATTCCCAACAGGAATTGCTCGGTGGGGTCCAGCGCGCAGCCGGCGGCAGCCAGTTCGCAGAATCGTCCGCGCACGAAAGCCATGCGCAGAATCTCCGCGGGCTGGCCGGCGTTAAATTCGCTGGCGATAGCCAGCATGGCAACGTGGCGGAAGGCGTCCTCGCCCACGGCCAGCAGTGCCGCCTGGATGGAGTTCACCTCCTGCCGGATGGCGCACATCGGCGAGTTGACCAGCCGCAGCAACCGGTAGGTGAGCGATGGGTCGCGCTTGAGCAGTCTGGTCAACTTGCGCAGGTCGAACACGTCGCTCCGCAGGGCTTGCAAAATCTCGATGTGGGAGAGCCGGTTGGCGGGAATCTTCCGATTCTCGAGCAGCGCCGGGCGGCAGAAATAATAGCCCTGAAAGAGCGTGAAGCCTTCCGCGCAGGCCTGCTTGAATTCCTCCTGTGTTTCGATCTTTTCGGCAAGGAGCGCCACCGTCACGCCGCGCAGCCGTCGCAGCAGGTTTTGCCGCTCCCGGGGGCCGGTCAGCAGAAAATCCACCTTGATGTAGTCGGCTATTTCGACCAGCGGATCGAAGCCCGGCTTCCATGTAAAATCATCCAGCGCCAGGCGGAAACCCTCCACCTTCAGCTTGCGGCAGGCGGCAATCAGTTCGGGCGTGGGGTCCAGGCTTTCCAGTATCTCCAGCACGGTCATGCCGGTGGGAAGAACATGCACCATATTCTCGAGCAGCGACTCCTGGGTGCAGTTCACAAAGGCCGGCACTCCGCCGGTCAGCTTTTCCAGCCCGAAGATGACCGTATTGTCGAGCATGGTGCGGGTGGCATGGTCGCCATCGCCGCGAAAGACAGACTCCGGCCCTGCCCGGAAGAGCAGTTCGTAGCCATGCACCCGTCCATGCAGGTCCATGATGGGCTGGCGCGCCAGATAGCGCAGCGCGCCGGCAAATACAGGCGTGCTGGCAAGCTCAGGCATTGGGAGTTGCGAAAACAGTTCCGGTCGAGCCAGCGTAGCCATGCTTACCCCTACGCATGGTTCATCGGCGGGCAGGGCGCGCAACATGAGGAATACGGACACTTGCGTAACGCAAGCGTGCTCGGCGCAGGCTCATCAACCCATGAACATCCCGCCGTTCACATCCAGCACGTGGCCGGTAATGTAAGACGCGGCATCGGAGGCGAGAAATTTGACCGCCTGGGCAACATCCTGGTCCGTTCCACGCCGGCCGAGGGGAATATTGGCCAGCATCGCGGCGCTTACCTTCTCGTCCAGCACGGCGGTCATGGGCGTCTCAATGTAGCCCGGCGCCACGGCGTTGACGGTAATTCCCCGCGAAGCTACCTCGCGCGCCAGCGATTTCGTAAGACCGATCAACCCGGCCTTACTGGCCGCGTAGTTCACCTGGCCGGCCTGTCCGGCGCGGCCCACCACGCTGGCCATGTTCACAATCCGTCCCCAGCGGTTCTTGATCATCGGCCGCAGCAGGGCCTGGGTCAGCAGAAATGGCCCGGTGAGATTGATGGCGATCACCAGATCCCAGTCCGAGCGCTTCATGCTCATCATCAGCGCGTCGCGGGTGATGCCGGCGTTGTTGACCAGAACCTCGACCTTGCCGAACTTGTCCAGCACCGCTTTGGCGTCGTCTTCAATCGACTGCTGGTTCGATACGTCCAGCTTGAACGCCGCGGCCGTGCCGCCCAGCGCCTCAANNGCAATTCTTCCCTGCAAATCCGCCATAATCTCCCTTTGACCTCCGCGCAGAGATCTCCGCGCCCTTTCGAACCTGATTATAAATGGGCCAATCAGCGCTTCGCAGGCTGCAAAGCGGCTCTTCCCAGTTTGAGCGCGCGATTGACGGCGCTCAGAATGGCATCGAGGGAAGCCGTAACAATGTTAGGATTCATTCCCGCGCCAAATACCGATTCCGATTCGCCGAATTGCACCTCGATAAATGCCATGGCGGTGGCGGAGGCGCCTTTGCCGATGGCTTGCTCCTGGTAATCGACGACGCGAAGGTCCAGGCCGAACTCCTGATTCATGGCTCCTACAAACGCATCGATGGGGCCGTTTCCGCACCCGGCAATCTTGTGTTCCGCGTTGCTATCATTGACCGTTGCCGAAATCGTTACAGCGCCCGCGCTGGAGCTCTCGGAATACTCAATGCAGGCGAGCGGGCTGCGCTGGTTGAGATATTCCGCTTCGTAGGCGGCCCATATCTCCGCGGGCCGTATCTCGCGGCCTGTCTGGTCGCTGATCTTCTGAATGACGCGGCTGAATTCAATTTGCAATTTGCGCGGCAGCCGGACGCTGTAATCGCGCTCCAGAAGATAGGCCACTCCGCCCTTGCCCGACTGGCTGTTGACTCGGATGATCTCCTCATAAGTCCGGCCAATATCGTTGGGATCGAGCGGCAGATAGGGAACCTCCCATAATGCCTTGCCGGCCTGCATCGCGAATCCCTTCTTGATCGCGTCCTGATGAGAGCCGGAAAAAGCAGTGAAGACCAACTCGCCGGCGTAGGGATGCCGCTGATGCACAGGTAACTGGTTGCAAAACTCGGCACACTCGATCACGCCCGGCAAGTCGGAAAAATCCAGTCCCGGATCGATGCCCTGGGTGTATAGGTTCAGGGCCAGAGTGATCAGATCAACATTGCCGGTGCGCTCTCCATTTCCCAACAGCGTGCCCTCGACGCGATCAGCTCCCGCCATCATCGCCAGCTCCGCCGCGGCAACCGCGGTGCCCCGGTCATTGTGCGGATGCACGCTCAGAAAAATGGAATCCCGATTCTTGAAGTT
>PMGP01000337.1 GCA_003156235.1 Acidobacteriaceae bacterium | reverse complement strand
CGTGACCTCATCGACCAGCACGATCCAGACATCCTCTATTTCGACAATTCCATGTTTCCCCTTGGCTGGGCGGGAATGAATATTGCCTCCTATTTTTACAATCGCAGTCTCCTCAATCGAGGCGGCAAAGTGGATGTCGTCACCAACATCAAGAATGTGCCGGCTCACCTGGTCAAAGGGGTCGTCCACGATTGCGAGCGTGGCCTCACCAGCGAAATCATGCCCTATGTCTGGCAGTCGGAAACCTGCATCGGAAACTGGCACTATGATCGAGCTCTATATGACCAGCCCGGTGAATTCGGCGGATATCTGCATCCGCGCGATGTGATTCACTGGCTCGTCGACACCGTAAGCAAAAACGGAATTTTCGTGCTCAGCATACCCGGAAAGCCGGATGGAACCAATGACTCCAAGGAGATCGCAGTTCTTGACAAAATCACCGCGTGGATGAGTGTCAACTCAGAGGCGATCTATGCGACTCGCCCTTGGAAGATCTTCGGCGAAGGCCCCAACATGGTTTCGGCCGGCGCATTTCACGGTGACACGGTTGCCAGTCTGGGAGCCAAAGACGTGCGATTTACGCGGACCAAGGACAACCGTGTGATCTATGCCATCATCCTTGGGCTTCCCAGCCAGGAGATGACCATTGAAGCACTCGGACTCTCGAGTAAGACTTCACCAGGTAGAATTGCGAAGGTCGAGGTGCTCGGAGCGCGGCAGACTGCCGTATGGAAGCAAATGGAGAGCGGCCTGACCATCAAAGCGCCCGAATCGATTACGGGAATTCCCGAGTACGGAGTTACACTGAAGGCCTATCTGGCCTAAGCAATTCGAACAGGGCCGGTGCTGTACGACGAAGGCATCGCGACCATGGCCATTTTTCCGGAGGGTTTTATGCGGAAGTTTACGATCGCTATCACTGTTTTTGCTGGAATGATATTCCTGAACGCCTCAGCTTCAGCACAAACCAGCAGCCAGCGCCTGCAACTCGATCGCGGCGGAGAAACCATTGTTCTGGAACCGTATGCCGCGAATATTCTGCGCGTGACCCTTAGTTTGAATCCTAATCCGGCGCTGACCGCTCCCGGATACGGATTCGTCGCATCGTCCGAGTCCGCAGGCTGGAGCGCCAGCCAAAGTGACGATGCCGATCTTTACAGTTCGCCGCGCATCGTCGCAACTGTAGAGAAAAACCGGCCTTCTGCCGCTCCTCCGCTGCAGACGCAAGTCGATATCGGCAAGTACTTCGGAGGCTCGACACCCGGTGCGCACATTACGCTGCGCACGCCTTCGGGCAAGATGCTTCTTGAGCTCACCGGCTGGCAACAGGCAGTTCCGAATCAGAAAGACGGCACGGCCGAACTCGCGCAAGATCGCCGTTCCAGCGACCCACCGTCGTTCGTTGTTGGCGCAACCTTTGCCTCTCCCGACGACGAGCATTACTACGGCCTGGGTCAGAATCAGGAAGGATTTCTCGACCTGCGCGGCCATGCGATCCACTGCTGGAACGATTATCTTGCTCCTGCGGGGCAAAGCACATGCGTGCCGTTTCTCATCACCAACAAAGGCTACGGCCTGGTTTGGGACAACCCCTCGAAGACCACCGTGGAACTGGGCTTCAACGAGCAGACGCGCTGGACCTCGCAGGCCGGCGACCGCGTCTCGTTTTTTATCATCGCGGGCGACACGCCGGATGAGATCTACGCGGGCTACCGGCTGCTGACCGGGCCTACTCATCTGTTGCCCAGGGCCGCGTACGGGTACATCCAGTGCAAGCAGCGCTATGCGAGCCAGGATGAAGTGCTGGATGTTGCGCGGGGCTATAGCGAGCGCCATCTGCCCGCCGGCGTTCTGGTCGTCGACTGGTTCTATTACACGAAGATGGGCCAGTTCGATTTCGATCCGAAGAACTGGCCCGATCCGTCGGCCATGAACGACCAGTTGCACAAGCTCGGCTTTGAGACGATGATCAGCATCTGGCCGCGGTTTGTGCCCGACGACCGTTACTACAGCGAACTTCTGCGCAATGGATGGTTCATCCACAAGGCGGACGGAACGCCCATCAATGGACTTCCCTACGACCGCGCCGGCTCGGACATCGACACCACGAATCCCGATGCGGCTGCATGGTACTGGAAGATCACAAGAGAGAACATTCTCAGCCGCGGCTTCGATTCTCTCTGGGCCGACGAGACGGAGCCCGATCTGCCACCGAATGGAGCTTACTTCCACATTGGCCCCGGCACCGCGTTCTTCAACGCCTATCCGCTCTTCCACACCGCGGCGCTTTACAACGGTTTTCGCAAGGACGAGCCAGGCCGGCGCGCGCTGGTGCTCTCGCGCGATGCGTATCTAGGCGCGCAGCGCAACGGCACGATCTTCTGGTCTTCTGACATTACGCCGACTTGGGATGCCTTCCGGCGCCAGATTCCCACCGGGCTCAACTTCACCGCCTCAGGATTCGCTTACTGGTCGAACGATACGGGCGGCTGGCAGTATCTGCCCGCCGAACATCATCCTGCGCATACGCCGCTTCTGGATCCTTCCGACGCACGCGCCAACGTAGGCGGCTATGACGATTACCCCGAGCTCTATACGCGCTGGTTCGAGTACGCGACGTTCCTGCCCATCTTCCGCACGCATGGCAGCCGCAAGGAGAACGAGGTGTGGTCGTACGGGCGGCAGGCTGAGCCGATCCTTGAGAAGTACCTTCGGCTCCGCTATGAGCTGATGCCTTATATCTACTCTCTTGCCTACAACACGTGGAGTACGGGGGCTCCGTTCATGCGCGCTTTGCCGCTCGATTTTCCCGCCGATCCGAAGACCGCGGATCTGCGCGACGAATATATGTTCGGACCCGCACTGCTTGTGGCGCCGGTGACCGAACAGGGAGCTACGAGCCGCAGCGTCTATCTGCCCGCGGGCGCGGACTGGTATAACTACTGGACCAACGAGCGCGTGCGCGGCGGGCAGAGCATCCTTGTTTCCGCACCGATAGACACCATCCCGCTGTTCGTGCGCGCCGGCTCGATTCTTCCGCTTGGCGCGAAGGTGGACAGCGCCGAGCAGCCGCAACCGATCGAACATATTCGCGTCTACCCCGGAGCTGACGCCACCTTCACGCTCTTTGTGGACGATGGCCGGACGTACGACTACGAAACGGGCGGCGGCCGCATCACTCACCTTCGCTGGGACGATGCAGCGCAAAAACTCACGCACACAGGAGCGGAGGCATGGAGTAGCCAGGATAGCAGCGTGATTGAGATTGCCGGGCACTGATCCAAGACACGAAGGGCATCTTCCAGCGTCTGGAGGCAGAAGGAAACTTCCATCGTGATTGACACTCGCCAGGCCCGGACGCGGCGGCTGAACCAATCCACCACCGATGCCAGATAGACGAACCCTCGCGCTATCGGGATATAGGTGATGGCCATGCACGTCAAACAGTTCGGCCAGTTCGGCCAAGGCCATCTCGCCCCGGATCGCTCAACTTACCGGCGCGGTAGGAACGATGCCACGTAAAAACCTGGTTCGCGTTCACCCCTTCGGCCTGCGCCACTCACACTACGCTGGCTCCCGGCTCCAGAGTCAGTTCAACGATCCGGCGGTTCTCCGCTACCGTTCGCCGTGCGCGCATCTTTTGTTTGGACGGTAGATGTGCGGCTTCCACGTCCCTTCGGATCGAAACTCCGGAGCCTGACTGTTCCTGCAACCGCAGCAGGCATAACATACCTCGTGGACTTTGCATTGGGTTCGCTGCCATCCGTTGTGTACCGGATAGATAATCCAGGGAAGGAGACATTGGCCTTGAGAATGCCTTCTTCGATCACTGCACCCGGAGGGGGGATACGGTACTGAAACCCTCCATTCATATACGCGAGCCGGCGAAGTTCTCGTTGCCCTAACTGATTGGAAAATTCATTCCAATCGCGCGCGAAGGCGGCAGAGTTCAGACCGTTGCAGTCGGACTCCCATGCCGGTTGCCGGGCCCATGCGCGCTCGGCCAGGGCCAGGAGTTTTGGAAATATCGAATACTCCATCGCGGATTGGCCAAGTATGTGTTCGCTCCACAGGCTTGCCTGCAATCCAATAATATGGCTCTTTCCGGATTCCATCAGTTGTTCTTTCCCCTGCAATGCGGTGCATGGATTTACCGGGGTCCCCATCCAATCGGCTCTCTCTGAAGCGTAAATGTTTAAAGGCGATAACTCGTATACTTGTCTGGTATCCACATACCCGGCCCAGTAATTTCCTGGTTCATCTGGATCCTTGCTATACGGCATATCTAAATATAGATTCGACGCCTGAGCCATGACCACATCGTACCCGGAATTAGCCAGCATATACGCAATTCCCGTATTATCTTCACCCCAAACATTGTTCCACGCGTATGCAAGCGGGTGGCTATTCACCAATGAAAGGTCGGGGATAGACCGACGTGTAGAATCTTGCCGGATCAGTCCCTCTTCCCATGTCGCTGTAATTAGCCCCAAATGGTTCAATATTGCGTTGATCTTTACCAGATATTGGCTCCGCAACTGGACGGCGGAATAGTTGTCTATCGTCGTTTCACCCCTAAATCCACACACCGAAGACCTCATCCACGCTCCTTGCGGTACTTCGTCGCCTCCAATATGGACTATATGAAGAGGGCTTCCGGCCTCAGCATACATTTTAACCAGTTCTTCAAACACTTTTTGCATAAAGTGATAAGTTGAAGGCAAGCAGATGTTGATTACATTGTCGTTCCAACCTTGCACAGAATGGTAACTTGAGCTGTCTTCCTGGTCGCTTAACAAATAAGCTTGTGCGTCCTCGGATTTGCCTTCAGCAATCAATCGTTGATACCTGGCTTGCATCGACTTGATTGCGGCCCGGGCGTGTCCTGGGGATTCGATCTCAGGAATAACCTCGATATGGCGTAGAGTGGCATATTGCAAAATGGCGATAAAATCAGCGCGACTATAATAGCCGCTGCCATGCGAGAGTGCAGGATTAGAACTCGGGCCGGAACCAAAAGATGGCACGAGGCGATCGCTTTCCAGCAACGTGTGCCCGCGTCTTCCTCCAACCCGAGTTAACTCGGGAAGGCCATCGATTTCCAGACGCCAGCCTTCATCGTCGGTCAGATGCAATTGAAGTCTATTCAATTTATAGAAGGCCATTGCGTCCAGAAGCTTCAATACGGTCCGCTTGGACTGAAAATCTCTGGCTACATCAAGGGTCAGGCCGCGATAGTGAAAGCGCGGCGCATCTTCGATGATGACGGCAGAGATGGGAATGGCGGCATGAGGACTGCGGTAAAAGGCGGGAGAAATGAGCGCGCGGAGGCTCTGAATCCCGTAGAAGACGCCTGTTGCCGTGTTAGCGGAGATAGTAATTGCTCCTCGTGGCGCCACCTCAAGTTTGTAACCCTCCTCTTCGCCGAATGTGTCGGGACTGCCGTAAGCGGGCATGGAAAGCACTATCCGGCCTGGTGCGATGGCGGTATCTCTGGTGTTAATTCGCAAGCGCACACCTAGCAGCGGTTGTAATACGAAAGCAAGATAGCCGGCCTCGCGCAGTAGCTTGGGAGAACAGACGATGGTGGTCAAGGGGGTAATGGTGGTTGTGCCAACCAAGCGACGTGTATGAGTTGGAGTAGGCAGAGCCTCTTCTACTTGATCTGGCGGAAGCAAAGTCAGCAACTGATTTTCAGCAAAGCGCGTTGCCGGGGTGGAAGCGGGTAGTATGTCCGACTTATCGCGGGATAAATGGCTTGGATTTTCAAAGCCTTTTACTGTGACGTCTGTGACAGGCAAGGGTTGCGAAGGAGAGCCGTCCGTATTGGTGAAGACAAAATAGAAGCCGGAGGGAGCTAGAGATTTGTTGATAATGGGGAATGCGTAATTCAATGGAATTGTGATCTTTGCGCCTGGTCCCATGGAAAGAAAGAAAGAGGTCGGCTCCAGACGAAAGAAGTCGCCATTTATATGGGTAAGGCGCACCGTAGAGGTTTGCGGAAGGGGATCAATATCCTGGTCGAAGTTGAAGTACAGAGCCCATCCGGATTTTGGGAGAGCGTTCTGCCCGGTATTGGCCAGTGTGAGCATGGATTGACTTAATGAGGATGCTACGAGGCCGTTGTTCAAGACGCGCCAGCGTATCGCAAAACGCATCTGCGAAGCGGGACCGCTTGCCGCGTAAGAGATATTGGCTGCCATGAATAAAAGCAAAACGAAACAGGTCAATCTTATTCGTGGGGTCATGTGACTCCTATCTATCCCAAGGCTCGAATTGAGCTTGCCCGGAACAGGTAATTGTGAATATGCGGAGAGTTGCGCCGCCTAGTCTTTCGAAACAGCGGTTTGACGCACCTCGCACACATACCGGGGCCGGAGCTTGCGCTCCGGCCCCGGTTGTGCGGCATTCAAGCCTGGCTGGTTAGAAGATGAGCTTTCCAGCAATTTGGATGACGCGCGGGCTGTGGCCAGAGGTGATAGTACCGAAGGAGCCGCCAGTGGCTGGCGTTCCAGCGTCGATACCCGTACCTATGCCGCTGAAGTTCTCGTGGTTGAAGGCGTTGAAGAACTCGCCGCGCAGTTGGAACTTGACGGGGCCAACGAGGTTCACGTTCTTGATCGCTGCCATATCCCATCTCTGCACACCCGGTCCCAGCAGCGCGCCGTTCTTCTCCGTGCCCCAGTTGCCGGATGCCACAGCAAAGGAGGAGGTTGAGAACCATTCCCCAAGTTTCTTGGTCTTCTGAATCGCGGACACTTGGTTCGGGCGCGTGGACTGCGAGGTCCACCAGCCGGGTCCATTTTGCTGGGCCAGGCCGAGACCGCGGTTGCCAGCAATACTATTGAACGGATCTTCATTCTGGTTCACGGTAGCCGAGGTGCCGGAGATGAAGGAAGTAATGCCGGAGACCTCCCAGCCGCCCATAACGCGGCCGAGGATGCCCTTCTGCGCCTTCATGAACGGAAGGTCGTAGACGTAACTGATCTCGGCAACTTGCGGAGTGTTGGTAATGGTCGACGGGCCGTAGTCCATCTTGACGTTGTAGGTGTTGGAGGTTTCGCAGCACTGGCGATCGAAGGGATTGGTGGTCAGGTCTTTCGACCAGGTGTACGCCACGCCCAGCGTCAGTCCGTGAGCCTTGTGATTGGCCGAAACCTGCAGCGCGTTGTAGTTGTTGGTGTAGATGGCGGCCACGGTTTCCAGGTGGCCAAAGCCGAGGTAGGGACGAATTGCGTTGACATCGTCCGTTAAATGGGCGTTTCTTGCAGCCATGGTCGGCTGGTTCAGATCAATCTGGCCGATCAGGTGGCGAGCCACGTTGCCCACGTAAGCCACTTCAACCGTGGTGGTGGGCAGAAGCTGGCGCTGCGCGGAGAGATTGTAGTTGGCGTAGTTGGGTGGCTTGAAGGCCGGCGTTCCGGTGGTAATCATCCCGTTGGGAGCAAGCCCCGGAGGCGCGGCCAAGCCGGTACCCATGATGTTGTCAAACGATCCGTTGTTGATGGTCGTGGTCTGCGCCAGCGGCTGATCGTGGAAGGCGTTGTCTTCCCAGATGCCGTCCAGAACGCGATCGTAGAAGATGCCGAAGCCGCCGCGGATCGAGGTCTTGCCGTGGCCATCGGGGTTGTAGGCGAAGCCGACGCGCGGGCCAAAATCGCCGTTGTAGGCCGGGTTAACCTGGCTTCCAAAAGGCGAGCAGGTCGTCAGCGGCGCAATGTACTGAGCCGCTTCGCATGTTCCGCCCTTGGGCGCGATGATTCCATTTCCGTAAGTGTTCGGATTTCCGGAGGGGAAGTTGCCCGCCGCGGTAATAGCTGGCGCATTCGCGGCGTTATACACCAGCGGATCGAAGTTGACCAGTGTGCCGTTCACGTCCGAAGGCGAAGGGAAACGGCTCCAGCGAAGGCCTAGATTCACAGTCAGCTTGTGGCTGATCTTCCAGTCGTCCTGCACATACGCTTCAGCATTGACGAAACGCAAATCAGGAACCGTGTCGCGGTTGATCTGCGAGTAGGTATTCACTTGGCCCAGCAGAAAATCGCCATAGCTCCAAGTGGCGCTGGAGTTTGCCTGGGTGTTGGTGAAGGTGAAACCCGCATTGCCGCTGGTGCCATTTTCCGTCTTGATCATCTGCTGGATCTGAAAGCCCGTGCGGATGGTGTGCTTGCCCAGCGTGATGGCCAGGTTGTCAAAGTAAGTGCGATCGAGGTTGCGCTCGCCATAAGGGGCGTTTCCGGCCGCATATCCACCCACGCCGGTCACGCTCAGATTGGGATTGCGGCCATAGGGATCTGCATAAGCCCAGTTATCCGTGAGAGTGCTGAAGGCGGTGGAGGAATTGAAGAATTCTCCTGGTATGGGGATTGCACTGTAGGTACCCTGAGCCCAGACAAACTCGAATTCGTTGATCATCTTGGGCGAAATCGTCCAGGTCAGGTTGCCCACCACGTTCTTGCCCGGCGAATCCACGGTCTCTTCCGACAAACCTGGATAGGTTCCAGACCAGAGGCCAAGCACGTTCAGGTAGGGCATCTTTTCTTCGATGCCGCGTGCGAAGAAATGCAGCTTGTCGCTGAAATTGTGGTCAATGCGCAGGATTTCCTGCCGGTAATTCGAGGGTGCGGAGAAAGCGTATGGACTATTGCTGGTCCCCGCAGCGGCCACGTTCGGGATAAAAACATCGGTGTTGTATACCTTGGCGTTTTTGCTCCAGCAAGAGGTTGGAATGTAGGTCGAGTGAGCCGGGACTGAAACCGTGCCATCAAGCACCGCGGCGGTGGTTCCATTGTGGAAGATTGTCGTGCACGCAGTCGACAGCGAAGGGACATAGGGGTAATAGGTGCTTCCCGACTGCGTGTCGGCGATGAAGCCCTGCGTATCGGCTGTGGAAGGAGCCGCATTGACTCCGGAAGACGGCTGTACTTGCTTTTGCCATTCCTGCGACCAGAAGAAGAAGGTCTTCTTCTTATCGGAGTTATATACGTGCGGAATATAAATCGGTCCGCCCACCGTATAGCCGAAGTCGTTGCGATGGTAGTCAGCGCGAGGCATGCCGCCAGCCTTGTTGAACCATTCATTGGCGTTGAAGTCCGTATTGCGGACAAACTCATAGGCATCGCCATGGAAGGTGCTGCTGCCCTGCTTGGTCTGCACCAGAATCTGGGCGCCGCCGGAACGTCCGTAGCCGGCGTCATAGCTGCCGCGCTGCAGGGTGAACTCCTGAATGGCGTCGATGCTGGGCGCATTGACCGTGGTCTGGTTGGAGCCGGAATCGTTGATGTCGGCGCCGTCCACCGTCCAGTTGTTGGCCGTCGAGCGCGCGCCGTTGACGGCCAAGCCCGTATTGCTCTCGGTGGTGGCTTCATCGCCGAGGCCGGCATTGATGACGCCGGGCTGCAGCGTGACCAGCATGGCAAAGTTGCGGTTAGAGATTTCCAGTTCCCGAACCTGGGTTCCGGTGATGGTGCCCGCCTGGGCGCTGCTCTCCGTATCGATCGATACCGGGTTGTCTTCCACGGTGATCGTCGTGTTAACCGAGCCGGCCTTCAATTGCGCGTTCACGGCGTGCTTCTCGGCGACGTTCAGGACGATGTCCTTGGCCATGAACGTCTCAAAGCCCGGCGCCGTTACGGTGATCGAATAGGTTCCGGCTATGAGGTTGGTGGCGACATAGTTGCCTGTGTTATCCGACTGTACAACGCGCGTCACCCCATTGACGCCATTCTGAGCAATCGTGATTGAGGCGTGAGGAACCAGGGCCCCGGTGGCGTCGGAAACTACGCCGCTGAGCGTTGCTGTCAATTCCTGCGCCCCTGTAAACAACGGGTTGAAAAGCAGTACAACTGCCAGAAGGAAGAAGAATGCTCTGCATTCGCGTGTCCATGAGATTTCATGTTGGAGATTTTGCATTATCCGATGTTGGAGCTTCACTGAAATCCTCCTTTGTGATTCTGGTTCCGGTTGATTTGTTGTCCTTATTGAAAAAGGGAAAGAATCACTTGCGCTCCCCCTTGATTTCGTGATCGCCGCAGAAATGATTAATATGCGGCAAACCGCTCACTATTGAGACGGGAAAACAATAATACGGTCCGCATACGTTTGGCAAGCAAAAAATGACAGAATTCTGCTAAAGTGGTCAATACTATGAAATATAATGGGTTAAACGCGAACGGACATAGGGCATACTCTGAATCCATATTTCACGCTGCAATACCCCATCCCGGTCGATTCATCCCACGTTAAAAAGGCCGCAAGCGGTGGTGAACGCCCTTTGTTTACAAACGAGTAGACCTCTCACCGAAATCCACTGGGCAACTGCCGGCTTATGCAATGGAAAGACCGAAAGTCAAAGGCAGACAGGGGAAACGCTTTAGGATAAATGACCAGAACTACGATTTTCAATCTACATTGTTGATCGTTTTGACAAAATATGACTAACCGTATAGTGTGTGTTTTTGGTCAGCGGATGCTTGTGTCCGCCGTACATCCTTGTAGGCAGATGCGCGAGCACCGCGCGGTACGCGTTTTGCCATTCTGGAATCTTTCATGAATACTTATTTGTTTGAGCTTTGCGCCGAGTCCCTCAAGGCTGCCCAGGCGGCCGAACGGGGCGGCGCTGACCGCATCGAGTTGTGCTCCAGGCTCGAAGTCAGCGGAATCACGCCCAGCGAGCGGCTGACCGCCGCCACCCTCCAAACGCTTTCGATCCCCGTTCATGTGCTGGTTCGTCCCCGCAGTGGCGACTTTGCCTATTCCGCTGCGGAATTTGCCCAGATGAAGGAGCAAGTGCAATGGGTCAGGCAGGCAGGGGCGGCAGGAGTTGCGCTGGGCGTTCTGCGGGCGGACAGCCGCGTTGACGTTGACCGGAGCCGGGAACTGGTGGAGCTGGCTCGTCCCATGAAGGTGACCTTCCATCGAGCCTTCGACGAGACGCCGAATCTGTCCGAGGCTCTGGAAGCGATCCTCAAGACGGGGGCCGATTGCCTGTTGACCTCGGGCGGAGCACCGGATGTGCTGGCCGGCGCCGGGCAGGTTGCGCAATTGGTAAGGCTGGCCGGAGACCGCATTCAGATTATGGCCGGAGGCGGGCTGAGGCTAGCTTCCCTGGTCGAGGTTCTGGAACGGACCGGCGTCCGCTTCCTGCATGGTTCGCTGACGCGCAGAGCCGGGAAGTCCAGCCGGGAGAGCTTCAACGGACATACCGCCGTTGGAAAAGCGGACATCTTGGAGACCGACGTTCGCACCGCGGTGCGGCTGCTGCGCGGCCATTTCGCCGTGGAAGAAAATAAGCCCTATTCAACTGAATACAGCCGCCAGTCCTGAGCTTTATGCGCGGATGATGCGGATTCCCTGGCGCTCGAAAGGGGCCAGCGTTTCGGCCGTCGCGCCGGTGTCGGTGATCAGGACGTTGATCTCGCTGGCCGGGCAGATGAATGCAGGGCTCACCTTTCCCAGTTTGCTGGCATCGGCCACCACAATCACCTGCTTGGCCTGCTTGAGCATCTTGCGGTAGACCAGCGCCTCGTCGGACTCCAGCGTGGTGGCCCCACGCTCGGCGTCCAGGCCGGTGACGCTGAGGAAGACCTTGTCCATGTATACGTTGTCCAGAAACGTCAGCGCCGCGTTACCGGTTAGCGAAAACGACCACGCCCAGGGAACCACGCCGCCGGTGAGATAGGTGCGGATGCCCGGCTGATTGCACAGCTCCATGCCGATATTGATGGCGTTGGTGA
>PMGP01000006.1 GCA_003156235.1 Acidobacteriaceae bacterium | reverse complement strand
CCAAACTTCCATAAGTGGTAGGCAATGTCTTTACCTACATAAGTTACCGTGCCATTGGAGCGCACAATAACTTTCGCGTCCTCGTTCGTTTCGCCTTCGGTAGTTTCAGCGCCGGGGCGCGTCATCACCCAGCAGCCTTTGTTCTTGCCTTCGGTCTCAAAGTAGAGCACGCCGGTTTTCTTGAGTTGTTCGAAGGCTGTCTCCCAGAACTTCAGGTGCAGTATCTCGCTCTCGCGGGGCAAAAAGTCGTACTCGATGTCCAGCCGCAGCATGGTTTCCAGATGCCGCCTCAAGACCTCGGTCGAAATCAGTTCCGCAACTTCAGCCGTTTCGTTGCCGCCCTGCTCCAGCTCATGCAGCGTGGCGTAGCGCAACTTCTTTCGCGCCTCATTCTCTTCGGCGGTCCCGCTCGTGTACCACTGCGAGGTCTTCGCATAAAGGTCCCAGCAGTAGTAATCAATTCGTTTACCTTTCAGCTTGAGTTCATCGAGCAGCAGTCGAACGTCGGCCAGCGATTTTCCTTCGAGGTGCAGAAATCCCACCACCACATCGGCCACCTGCACACCGGTGTTGTCAATGTAGTTCTGCACGTCCACTTTCTGCCCGGCGGCGCGCAGCAATCGCACAAACGTATCGCCGAGAATTGCGTTGCGCAAGTGGCCTATGTGCGCGGCCTTGTTGGGATTGATGCTGGTGTGTTCGACCAGCGAATGAATTCCCGATGCAGCCTGCGCGCCAGCCTCCGTCGCGGCGGTTGCCCGCACGCCAGCGGCCCGGTCCAGCCGCGCATTGATGTATCCGGCGCCGGCAACCTCGAAGCTGGCGAAACCGTCGAGGCCAGTCAGCGCCGCGACAATCTCCTGCGCGATGACCTTAGGCGCTTTGCGCAGTTTGCGCGCCAGCTCAAAGGCAATGGGCGTAGCCAGCTCGCCAAACTTCAACTCCGGCGGAATCTCCAGTGGAATCGTTTCAAGCTGAAGATCGTACTTGGTCTTGAGAACCGCGCGAAGATGCTGAGTAAGCCTTTTTTGCATTTCCAGATACACGTNNGGTGGGCAGATGCGGCTTCGTTGCCTTATAGCTGAGGTTGATCGAGATTCGCCGTCTCCCATGTCTTAAAGGTGAGACTCGGCTCATCTTCGCTGGTAAATGCCGTAAGATGGAGAGTGATTAGCTCTTGCACCCGCGTGCTTCCGAAGGTGAAAGGGCGAAAGCACCCCCTATGACGAATTCCGCATCCAGTTCAGCCCGCTATTACCTGACCACGCCCATTTATTACGTGAATGCGCGCCCACACCTGGGCCACGCCTACTCGACCATCGTCTGCGACGCCATTGCGCGGCGCAAGCGCGCCTTGGGCATCGAAACCTGGTTCCTCACCGGCACGGACGAGCACGGGCAGAAGATCGAGCGCTCGGCGGCGCTCACTGGGCGCACGCCGATGGAGTTTGCCACAGAGATCTCCGGCGAGTTTCGCGGCCTGTGGAACTCTCTGGGCCTGAGCTACGACGACTTCATCCGCACCACTGAGGAGCGCCACAAGCGCGGCGTGCAGAAATTGTTTGCAACTCTGCGTGACCGCGGCTTCATCTACAAAGGTTCCTACACCGGCCAGTACTGCGTGAGCGACGAGCTCTATGTGGACGGCCCCGCCGGCACGGTCTGCCCCGATTGCGGTCGCGTGACGGAGACGGTGAGCGAGGAGAATTATTTCTTCAAGCTCTCGGCCTTTGAGCGCAAGCTGCTGGAGTTTTACGAGGCCAATCCCGGCTTCATGGGCCCCGAGTCGACGCGCCGCGAGGTGATCTCCTTTGTGCGCGGAGGACTGCGGGATTTGTCGGTCAGCCGCACAAGTTTTTCTTGGGGCATTCCGGTTCCCGGCGACGAGAAGCACGTGATCTACGTGTGGCTTGACGCGCTGGCCAACTACATCACGGCGCTCGGTTACGGTTCGGATGCGCCGGAGGACAAAGCGCGCTTTGAAAAATTCTGGCCGGCGGATTTGCACCTTGTCGGCAAGGAAATCACACGCTTCCACTGCGTTTACTGGCCAGCGTTTTTGATGGCCGCCGGCATTCCGCTTCCGCGTTCGGTCAGGGCCAATGGCTGGCTGCTCTTTGATCAAGGAAAAATGTCCAAGTCGCGCGGCAACGTGGTGCGCGCCGAAACGGTGCTCGAGGTTCTAGGAGCAGATGCGCTGCGCTACTTCCTGCTGCGCGAAATTCCCTTCGGTCAGGATGGCAGCTTTTCCTTTGATGCTCTTGTCCAGCGGTACAACGGCGACCTCGCCAACGGCTACGGCAACCTGGTCAGCCGCGTGGTCAACATGGTGCACAAATACTTTGGGGGAGTGGTGCCGGAGGCTGGAGTTGAAACCGCTGCCGAGACTGCGCTACGCGAGAGCGCGGAGAAAACCATTGCGGAGTTTGGTCCGGCATTCGATGAACTGAATTTCTCCGAGGCGCTCAAGGCGTTGTGGATTTTAGTGGCGGAGACTGACGGCTACCTGACCGCCAATGCGCCGTGGAAGAAGCCCGCTGATCGCTCCGATGCCGACCATGCTGCGCTGCAAGCCCGCGTGCTGTCCACCGCCGCCGAGGCAATTCGCATCATCACCGCGCTGGTCTATCCGATTCTGCCGTATTCGGCTGCCAAGGTCTGGCGGCAACTCGGCCAGGGCGAGATTGCGGATGCGGCAAAGATATCATTTCTGAAACAACTCGCGTGGGGCGGATTGAAGGCTGGGACAAAGTTTGCCGAGCCCGCGCCCCTGTTTCCCCGCGCGGAAAAGGACGCTGTCGAACGCATGCAAAACATTGAAGATCAAAACAGCAGCAGTGCAGTGGAAGCCGCCAGCAGCGGTGCGGCCAATGCGGAGTCTTCGTCTCCGGCGCAAACGCCAGCCGCACCACATGTGCCTGCAAAATCTGGGACGGCAACATCGGCTCCGGCAGCAAAGACTGAGAAAAAAGAGGCAATCGTGAGCGAGAAATTTGAAAAGCAAACATCCTTGGATAGTGCGCCAGTAGATTCTGTTGGCGTTGATGCCGCGAGTGAAGCCCTAGCTTATGAAACGGTGGCAAAAGCTGCCAATACGCCAGTCGTAGCAGTAGCGGCTCCGGCTGCTGTTGCCGCCGCTGTCCAATCGTCAGCCACACCGTCTGTGGCGGCGGAGCCGCAGCACATCACGATTGACGATTTCGTCAAGGTAGATCTGCGCGTGGCGCAAATCCTCGTCGCCGAGCGCGTTCCCAAGGCCGACAAACTGCTCCGCCTGGAGGTCGATCTGGGCTACGAGAAGCGCCAGATTCTGGCCGGCATCGCACAGTACTATGAGCCGGAGAAGCTCATCGGCCGCAAGATTATCATCGTCGCCAATCTCGCCCCGCGCAAGATGCGTGGCCTGGAGTCAAACGGCATGTTGCTGGCCGCCTCCTTGCCCGACGGCGCGCCGGTGCTGGCCGGCTTCCTGGAAGAAGTTCCGCTTGGCGCGCGGCTGAAGTAGACACCTGCGGTGTGGCCCTCGAANNCCCTCGAAAAGCACCTGCGGTGAAGCAGGCGCCTTCGGTTCGCCGGAACACGATGCAATCTTGCTACGAATCCGCTGGAGGCTACGCAGTGCTGATCGATTCTCACGCTCACCTGGACAGCGAACGCTACGCCGATGACCGCGAAGCGATGCTGCGCCGTGCCTGGGAAGCGGGCGTGGGCGCGGTGCTGGCCATCGGCATTGGCGATGAGCCGGCCCAGATGCACCAGGCGCTCGAAATTTGCCGCCAGTTCAACGGGCAGCCGGGCATTCCGCAGCTCTACGCCAGCGCCGGCGTCTATCCGCACTACACGCCGCAGATCGATGA
>PMGP01000038.1 GCA_003156235.1 Acidobacteriaceae bacterium | reverse complement strand
GTGATGAGCGAAATCCAGAAGACGACCTCCCACTCAGCACGGGAACTCGCAGTTTGGAAGAGCTTGAGTTCCTCTTCCGGCGACAGGGCGCGTCCGATGTCCATGGGTTCTGGGAGTCGCCTGTAGTCCTCGGCTAGTCGGTTCCAGAGCTTGTACTTCTTGAGAACACGTCTGAGGACGCCGACCTCCATGTTGATGGTGCGGTTTCCGATGTTCTCGGCCTTCCGCTTTTTGATGTAGTCGGCCAAGCTTCGAGCCACCGGCACGTCGTGGAGGGTCATCTCTCAGGAACTGGGCATTGGCGTCGGTACCGCCTGTCGAGCAATCCAGTCCCAAGCAACAAACATGTGATTGNNAGGCGGTCGTGATGGTCGACTGTAGATGAAGCCTGGCAAAGATCGATGAACGGTATTATCCTCAGCTTGTGCATTGACCCTGAATGAAAGCAAGGCTGAGCATGACACGAGCACGGTTGGGTGGTCTGCTTTTGTCGCTGTTGTGTGGCGGAATCACCGGTTTCTGGAGCAGACCACCTTGAATAGATCATAATCACATAATCGTGAGAAGTTCAGGAACTTAAGGAGTGGCTAAGTGCGTGTATTGTTTCTCAATCCGCCGTTTCATCCGCGTTTCTCGCGCGAGCAGCGCAGCCCGGGTGTCACCAAAGGCGGCACCCTCTACTATCCAAAGTGGTTGGCAACTGCGGCGGGGGNNNNTTCAATGACATCCACGTAGTCGAGGCATTGCGCGCAGTGCATCCACGCCTTCGCGTGCTACTTGTGGGACGTCATGTTTCTGCGCTGCCCAGAGAGACATTGGCCATTTCTCAGTCTCTTGAGGCTATTGCTGTTCGTGAATACGAATACACGGTGCGCGACTGGCTGGAGGCGATTGGCTGTGGGGCGGACTTAGAGTCGGTTGACGGATTGGCATTTCGACGTCCTAACAGTCAGGAAGTCATTTTGAATAAGCCTCGCCTTCCAATTAAAAACTTAGATGAGCTTCCGTTTGTAAGTGAGGTCTACCGGAGATTTCTTCACATCCGTGATTACTACTATGGGCATTCCCTATGGCCGCTCGTGGTATTCGACACTAGCCGCGGGTGCCCATACAACTGCGCGTTCTGTGTATATCCGCAAACCTTCAGTGGACATGTCATGCGCTATCGCTCAAAGGAGAGCGTGGCTGACGAATTTGAATATGTCGCACGGGAACTTAAGGACGTGAAAACGATAATGCTAGAGGACGATACATTTATTGTGGATAAGAAACGGACGATGGAGCTATCGCAGGAACTTATCCGGCGCAGGAACCGGCTACCTTTCGATGCCAATTGCCGCGCTGATGTAAATGCTGATGCGGAGTTACTTTCCACGGTGCATAAGGCGGGTGGACGATTATTCTGTGTGGGCTTTGAAAGTGGCGATGTAGATGTCATTCGGGGAATGCGCAAGAACAACGATCCGGCCAAGGACGCAAAATACCAAGAGACGGCGCTGAACTTCGTCAGGCAATGCAAAAAGGCCGGAATCATGGTGCATGGCTGCTTTATGGTAGGCAATTTCAACGAGACGCCGGCCAGCATGGAAAAGACCCTGGCGTTCGCAAAGCGGCTGCGGCCGGACACGGCTCAGTTTTACCCCATTATGGTCTATCCGGGGACAGCCGCCTTCCGGGAAGCCAAGAGTCGTGGATATGTCCAAACGGAAGACTGGGCCGCGTGGGTGACCAAAGACGGACAGCACAATAGCGTCGTCAACCTACCTGGTATCACTCATGACGAGTTGGTGCAATTCTGCGACAACGCTCTGCGCCGCTTTTATCTGAACCCTGCCTATCTTTTTTACAAGCTGAAACAGTCGCTGAGAAACCGCCGGGAGTTGCAGCGTAACCTGAAAGGGGTTCTCACCCTTTTTAGATACATTCTTCAGGGCAGTGCGGCTTCTTGTCCCTCTGTTCGCAAGCGGACGCAGGACTCACTAGACAGCCTCGGTGGAACAAGTCCAGAAATCGATGATCGTTCGTAGCGAAGAGGTATTACTTGGCAAGAAACCTTCAGCGTCAGGGTCACCGCGAGGCATTCGCCTGAGTTCGCGGCACGAACTCCAGGACCTCGACTCCGTCGAATACGCCTAGTTTGCGGACAGAGTGCGTTGTAGCGGCATTCTGTGCGAGCCAATCGAGAGTTTTGTACGACCGTTCAAATGCAAGAGCCAGAAAGCGTTCATGTCTCTGTGCCGCATCCTGCAGAAACTGTGAACCGACCCGCATCGCCTCGCCGTTGAGCGCGCGGGGCAGGGACACAACCGGCACGCTGAGCCGGTAGTAAGAGAGCGGTGCAAGAAAAGAGCTATCTTTTACCGAATCCAGCGGCATGGGAGCGTAGTCAGACTCAGGAAGGTCGCTGCAAATCAGCACGGGAGCGCCGTCAGAAGAGGCATTCTTTTCGGCATATTCCAGCGCATATTTCCACGTGTAACCGTGTTGCCCGGAAGATGGGGAACTGTAGTACTGGTAAGCTGTAGCGGCCACGAACGCCACACAGAACAGTAATCGTAACGCACGGGAACGAAAGGGGCTGAGGGCCAAAGCCCAGCAAAGCGAGATTCCTGGAATCGCAACCAGACGGTGGCGTGCCACAAAACAATGAATAGATGTCCCAACGCTCATGCCATAGAGAATCAGAATTGGGATGAGCGCCAAGGATACGCAAACCAGGATATGCCAGCCCTGAAGATGAACCTGCTGATCTGATCGAGTTCTTGCAGCCGCAACCAGTGCGGTCATGGCAAAGATAAGCAGCAGCCACCCTGGCGCGAGCGTCCCGACCAAATCCACTAAATTCGGAATCAGTTCAAAAACGTGGGTCTTACTGTTGCGGAACATATTGAGCAGTTCTGGAATCACAGGCAGTAATGCCAACGCAAACGCAATGAGTGCAATGCTAAACTGCCTCCATAATGTCTTACGGTCGCCAGCCTTGACGACGAAGAAGCAAAGAACGAGAGCCGGGAGAATCGCCCCGAAAAGATAATGAAAC
>PMGP01000276.1 GCA_003156235.1 Acidobacteriaceae bacterium | reverse complement strand
TGTCCACGATGGCCAGCGGCGCCCCCATCTTCTGCGCGAAGAAGCGAGCGCGCTCCACGCCGCCAGCGTCGGGCGAAACCACGATCAGGTTGGGAAGATGCAACTCGCGGAAGTAGCTCACCAGCACCGGGCTGGCGAAGAGATGATCGACGGGAATGTTGAAGAAGCCCTGAATCTGCGCGGCATGCAGATCAACGAAGAGGGCGCGGTTGGCGCCGGCGGTGTTCAGCAGGTCGGCGATGAGCTTGGCGCTGATGGCCACGCGGGGACGGTCCTTGCGATCCTGGCGAGCGTAGCCGTAATAGGGGACCACCACGGTGATGCGCGCTGCCGAGGCTCGCTTGAGCGCGTCGATCATCACCAGCAGCTCCACCAGATGCTGATCGACCGGGTAGCAGGTGGGCTGGACAACAAAAACATCGACGCCGCGCACGTTCTCCAGCAACTGGAAGTAGACTTCGCCGTCGGCAAAGCGCTGCATTTTGGCTTCGCCCACTTTCACTCCAATGTGAGTGGCGATCTCCTCGGCCAGCGGCCGGTTGGCCGTGCCGCTGAAGAGCTTGAAGCGTTTGTCCTCGCTCAGGTTGCGGCTCCGCTTGCGCTCGGGGACCGGTTTGGCCTCCTTGGCTTTGGCGGCCACATCTGGAGACGATAGAGCGAATCCCAAGGGGGTTGACTCTTTGCCTGCCCCTTCGCCCGGCGTCACTGGCCCGCTCTCTTGCTGCTTGCTTTCCAACGTCACGGTTTCCGCTTCCATCTCCGAATTGCCTCCAAGCTGGTTGGCTTTGGCTGCTTCACTACAGTGGTCAGTGATCAGTGAACAGTGATCAGTCAAAGCCGGTCCTGATCCCTGTTCCCTGTTCCCTGTTCCCTGTACTTTGGCTGGGCGACCAGGATTCGAACCTGGACAAGTGCCTCCAAAGGGCACTGTCCTACCATTAGACGATCGCCCAACTTGACAGCCGTTGCCGAGTTTCACTTGCGCAACGGCTGACTGTCAACTTCTCTCACGGATGCTCCGTGCCCCATCCTTGCGCCTTTTTTCTGGCGCAAGGGTGGGAAACCTCAAACCAATTTCCTGCGGATCAAACCAACAGCATTTCGCGCCAGTATCTTGAGCGCGGCAGGGTGCGGGTCAACTGACTCGCCACTCCAGCCTGCCGCAAACGCTCACGCGCCGCTTCCGCATCTCCGCGGGTGCGATACAACCCGAAGAGCGCTGAACCGGACCCGGACAACGAAGCCATTAACGACGAGGCATGGCAGGCTGCCTCCGGCGTGCCCGGGCCCAAAAGAATGCGCTTGATTTCTGCAAGGGAAGGATGCTGGGAAAAAACGACGCGTTCAAAGTCGTTCTCAATCCAGCTCGTAATCCCGGTGCGGACAAGCGCGGACTCTACGGGTCCGGCCAGGTCCCCTTCATTGGAGGGAACACCGGAGGAGCCAACTCCTGGCCGTCCTTCCGGAATCGCTTCCGCAAAGGCGCTGGCATAGGCGCGGCTCAACTCTTTTAGTTTATCTGTGCTGGCCTCGGCGGTCAAACTCTCGGCAAGGCAGAGGGTGTCCCAGTCGCGAAAGGCCTGCGGGGTCGAGACACCCACCTCCGGCGTGGCCACCACGCACCAGACAGGCTCAAAGTCCGGCAGGGGCGAGACCTGCTGGCCGCGATCCAGTCCCAAAACCGCTCCGCCAACGAGAAACAGCGGCACATCGGAGCCAACTTTGGCCGCAATCTCGAGGCGGCGCGCCTGCCACATCGATCTGTCATCCTGAGCGGAGTTTGGCGCGTTTTTTGCGTCAAACGCAGTCGAAGGACCTGTGGTTTCTTTGCACTCTGGGTGCCCCACCCGATTGTCATTCTGAGCGAGCGCACCGGGGTCCCCAGCGACAGGTCTTCGTCGCTGGGGTGTGGGAGCGAGTCGAAGAACCTGCGGTTGATCTTTGCGGCTAGGGTGGGAATCCTCGACGCTCGATCCAATCCCCAACTCCGCCTCCAGCCCGACCAGCGCCGCCACGGCATTTGCCGAACCTGCTCCCAACCCGCCCTGCACCGGCAGACGCTTCTCGATGTGAATCTCGACCTCGGCGGTGAGGCCCAGCGCCTCCAGAGCTAGCGCCACCATCTTCCAGGCGGTGTTGCGCTCGTCGGTGGGAACGCGGCTGTCGTTGGAGGTCAGCCGCAGCGTTGTCGCAGGCGCGGGACGCGCGGTAACCGTAACCAGGTCATAGAGTTCCAGCGTCTGGTAGACGGTAGCCAGGGAGTGGAAGCCGTCGGGACGCGGCGCGCCTATATAGAGTCCGAGATTGATCTTCGCGTGCGAACGAACAGCTGTGGGCATACCGGCTTATTGTAGTGCGTAGCCAGTCCCCCCACCGCAGGTGGCTGCCTGGACGGTCAGTTTAAGGTGTGGTCGAATCTTTCATCCTGCAAGCAGGGGAGCCGCTAAACTAAAGTTGTGCAAGCCTCTTCCAATTCCGTCGCGCCGCGCCGCATCGTTCTCACAGGCTTCATGGGCTCGGGAAAAACCACGCTCGGCCCGTTGCTCGCCGCGCGCCTGAGCTGGAGCTTCATCGATGCGGACGATGTGATCGAGGCCGAAGCCGGCGCAACCATCGCCGAGCTCTTCGCTCGCCACGGCGAAGCAGCCTTCCGCGAGCGTGAGCGCGCCACCATCGCGCGTCTTGCCGCCGGCGACTCTCTGGTTCTCGCCCTTGGCGGAGGCGCCATCGAGCACCAAGCCACGCGCGATTTATTGCTCACCGCTCCCGAAACGCTCCTGATCCATTTAGAAGTCGAGCTGGCAACCACGCTCGAACGCTGCGCAGGCACTGAGCTAGCTCGTCCCATCCTCGCCGATCAGGCAAACCTGGCCGCCCGCTACCAGCGACGCCTGCCGCTCTATCGCATGGCCCACGTTTCCATCCCTGTCGATGCGCTATTCCCAGAACAGATCGTGGAACAAATCCTTTCCGCATTCGGCCCGCGTTGTGGAAAACTTGAACCTTCGTAATCTTGCGTCCGGTGACCCTGGAGTTGACCATCGTGTACAAGAGGGATGCCCAACATGATGTTTCCCGACACAAGCAACGATCGGCAACTCGCCGCTCTTCGCCGCACTGCCGAGCGTTACCGCGCCGCCAACAACTCTCCTGTCGAGCGCGAGCGCGAAACGTGGAAGCCCTTGCCTCCGATGCGGGAAGGATTCAATGCAGGCGGCGCATCCGAACCAGAGCATTTCGCCTTGGCCCGCGAAGAACGCAGCCGCGCCAGCCGCTGAAAACTGCTCTCTGTTCTTTGTTCTCTGATCTCTGCTCTCTGATCTCTGTTCTTTGTTCTTTGTTCTCTGTTCTCTGTTCTCTGTTCTCTGATCTCTGATCTCTGATCTCTGTTCTCTGATCTCTGTTCCATGACCCCTGATCTCTGTTCTCTGATCTCTGATCTCTGATCTCTGTTCCCCCGTCCACTGTCAGCGTAATCG
>PMGP01000223.1 GCA_003156235.1 Acidobacteriaceae bacterium | reverse complement strand
TGGTTCGTGGGTACGCAAAAGCCCCGACGCGGATTTCTCTGGTTGATGGCGTTCTCCTTCATCCCCAGCCTGCTCTTCGGCTGGCGCAACTTTCCGCTGACCGGCGCGGCACAGGCGTTCGCATACCTCGGCGGGATGCTCCTTGCGGCTCTCCTCGGCGTTCTTCCTCTGACCTACCACCGCCTGGTCAGCCCACGCCTGCCGGGATTTCTCTCCACGCTGCCCTTTCCACTGGCGGCCGTGGCGATCCCCGCGCTTGCTCTGGAGCTGCACATCGGCACAGCTTCCATGATCGGACTAGCCACCTTCCGCAAACCGGCGGCTGTAAGATNNCAGATTCTCCTCACCCACGCCCACATCGACCACGTGGGCGGCGCTCTCAAGCTCAAGCAGTTGACCGGCGCGCCCATTTTTCTGAATGAAAACGACTGGTCGCTTCTCAAGACGATGAAGATGCAGGCCTCCTGGATCGGCATTCCGCCGCCGGAGACCGCGCCGCCGGATGAAGGCCTGGCCGATGGCCAGATTGTGGGCCTGGAGCGCTACCCCGCCCAGGTCATCCACACTCCCGGCCATACCCAGGGCTCGATCTGCCTGTACTTTGCCCCGCTCAAGCTGCTGGTGGCCGGCGACACGCTCTTTGAAGGCAGCATCGGCCGCACCGACCTGCCCGGCGGGAACTCCGATCAGATCATCGACTCCATCCACACCCGCTTGCTTCCGCTGCCGGGCGAAACCAGGGTTCTGACCGGCCACGGACCCGAGACCACCATCGGCGCGGAACGCAGCGGCAATCCCTTCCTGCAAGGGCAGTGAGAAGACAGAGATCAGGGGTCAGAGATCAGTTGGAGAAATCGGGATTGATGAGTGACTTCAGAGGAGCAAACCTTCGGTCCGCAGAATTTCCATGCAGCGTTTCAGGCCGCCGTCGGTGGTCAAAATGCTCCAGTGTTTGCGCGCGACAACGGCACAGAGCAGCATGTCGACTCGTCCACACTCAACTCCGTGACTTCTGCATATATTGAACAAGCGCGCAGCTTCTTCGTAATCGCCGGTTGGAGTGGGTTCGTCTGAAAAAGCTCCGAGCATGCGCCTCAATTTCTCGAATTGCGCCGGCTCCTTGATTCCAGAGAGCACTTCCTGCCGGATAGGGCCTATGATGGCGACGCGGCCATCCTGAATCGCATTCCTCAGCAACATCACCTTCTGCTGCTCATCGCCGCTCAGCGCGCTCTTGTCCTTGCGGCGCAGCAAGAGTGACCAGACGCAACTATCAACTAGAGTCTTCATGGTTCGATATAGATCCGGTCTAACTGGCGTATTTTCTTATAATCGTACTCCGGGTCGTAGTCGATTGTTCCAGCGAGCTTCAGAATTTCCAACTGCTTGCGGTGATTGACGTATTCCTGCAAGGCGGCGGTCACTGCGGCCTTCTTGGTCGCGTGGTGGCCAATGTGCCGTGCTTCATCAATCAGCTTGTCATCAAGTGCGAGATTGGTTGCCATCGGAGCGCCCCTCCAAATGTGTAGCATATCACACATTTTGATGTGTGGCTATAAAAATGGCTTTCTCGATGACGCGCTGAAGTAATCGACCAGACCGGCGACTCCACGGCTGAACTCCGCCTCGGCCGCGAGCAGGCTCACCACCAGCCAGCCGGATTCTGCCATCCCGAAAAAATAGCCGGGGTGGACCCAGACGCCGCGCTCCAGCAGGGCCAGCACGGTCTGCTCGTCGGGTCCCAACGCCGGAATCCGCAGAACCGCGTACCAGCCGCCCTCGACCACCAACCGGCTCACCTCCGGCAGTTGGGCCAGTTGCCGGTCGAGTTCGGAGAGGTTGGCGGCCACACGAGCGCGGATCTGACGTTGAATCGACTCTCGGCCTCCGAGCCAAGCCGGCAGCGCGTGCTGCACCGGGGCGTTCATGGAAAGAAAAGTGTCGGCGATGACCTCCAGACGTTCCAGAGCCGAAGCAGCCTGCGGCCCGGCCGCCACAATCCACGCCGCCTTCATCTGCGGCAGCCCGGCAATCTTGCTCAGCCCGCTGACCACGAAGACCGGAACGCCCTCCAGGCCGGTAGCAAAGCTCTTCCCTGGGCCGGAAACGCTGTTGGCAAAGCTGTAATCGAGAAAAACCTCGTCCACAATCAGCGCCAGATCGAACTCCCGGCAGAGACGCGCAAGCTCCTCGGCCTCCCACGGCTTGGTGAAGTGGCCGGTTGGGTTGTTGGGATGGACCAGGACGATGGCCCTCGTCTGCGGCGTGATGGCGCGGCGAATTCCCTCCGCATCGATCTGCCAGCCGTGGTCGTAGACCAGTGGCGCGGGCTTCAACTTCACATCGTCCAGTACGGCCAGGAAGTCGAAGAGCGGATAGCCGGGTTGCGCGACGAGAATCTCGCTGCCCGCATCCGCGAGCAACCGGAAGAGGAAGCTGTAGGCCTCGCTGGTGCTGGTGGTCAGCACAACCTGCATGGGCGTGAGCGAAACGCCGTGGTCCGCATAATAGCCGCAGACAGCCTCGCGGGCGTTGAGCAGTCCACGCGGCTGCGGATCGTAGTCCAGCGCTTGCTCGTCGGTCAGAGCCGCGAGCAAGGCGGGATCGAAGTGAAAGCCGCAACGCGTGGGGTTCGAGGCAGTGAGATCCGCGATGGGCTTGCCGGACGCCAAGCGCAGCCGGTGCGCGCGCCCGAGCTCGCTCTCCTCTGTGTTCCAGTTGGTTCGCTGGGAAAAGCGCATTTGCTTTATGGCCTCCGCCATCGTTTCATTGGCCTTACTTGAGTTCTCCGGGGCTGAAGGCCGCCAGGATTGCCAGCCAACATTCAGTGGTCTAAAGGAAGCTCTGATTAAGTCTGTATTGCGAGTCAGCATTCCCTGAGGGGCTAAAGCCCGACGTTGT